>NZ_JBQCGQ010000280.1:0-12588 GCF_051955515.1 Sinomonas sp. | reverse complement strand
GGCTACCGCGAAGGAGAGCACGTGCTATTACGCGCGCGTTCTCGACACCGATCTGCCCATGGCGATCGACGTCATCGCCGACATGGTGACATCCGCCGTCCTGGATCCCGACGAGCTCGAGCAGGAGCGCGACGTGATCCTCGAGGAGATCGCGATGGACGGCGACGATCCCACGGACGTCGCCCACGAGCACTTCGTTGCGGCAGTGCTCGGGGAGCACCCCCTCGGCCGTCCCATCGGCGGCACACCCGACGCCATCCGCGCCGTTGCCCGCGACTCCGTGTGGGAGCACTACCGGCGGTACTACCGCCCCTCCGAACTCGTGGTGACCGCGGCCGGCGGGTTGGATCACGACGTCGTCTGCCGCCTCGTGCTTGAGGCGCTGCGGAACGCGGGATGGCAGCTTGAGGACGGCGCTGCGCCGGTTGAGCGCCGTTCCACCGTGGCTGCTGAGATCTTCGGCCGCCCTGGCCTGACGGTCGTGAAGCGGCAGGTCGAGCAGGCGAACGTGATCGTGGGGTGCCCCTCGATCACGGCGACCGATGATCGCCGATACGTGATGAGCGTGCTCAACGCTGTGCTCGGCGGGGGCATGTCGTCGCGGCTGTTCCAGGAGATCCGCGAGAAGCGGGGGCTGGTGTACTCGACGTATTCGTTCGCCTCGGCCTACGCGGACGCCGGCTACTTCGGCATGTACGGCGGGTGCTCACCGGCCAAGGTGCCGCAGGTGCTGGCTCTCATGGACGCCGAGCTCTCGAAGCTCGCCACGCACGGTGTGACGGAGGACGAGCTGCGCAAGGCCGTCGGCCAACTTTCGGGTGGCATCGTGCTCGCGCTCGAGGACACGGGATCGCGGATGTCACGTCTCGGCAGGGCAGAGCTCGTCTCGGGCGAGTTCCAGGACGTGGACGAGACGCTGTCGCAGATCCGTGGCGTCACCGCGGAGCAGGTTCGCGGCCTCGCGGCCCAGCTGGGCGCCGCGCCGCGCTCGGTCACGGTGGTAGGCCCGTTCGAGGAGACCGAGACGTTCGGGCTGAGCAGCGAGAGCGGATTGAGCCTCTAGGACAGGATGTCCTTGGTCGTGAAGCGGCCGTAGGCGAGAGCGCCGAAGAGCGCGAGGTAGCCCAACTGCAGCAGCGCGTTCTCGCCGAACGATGTCCACGAGATGGGCTCGCGCAGCAGGTCGGCGAGCCCGAGCCAATGGTCGCTGAAAAGCCAAGGGTGCAGCCAGTCGAGCTGGTCGAGGGCGTCGAGCACCTGCGACACGACCGCGAGAACGACCGTGGCGGCCATGGCACCCACCGGCACGGTCGTCATGGTCGAGGCGAAGAGGCCGATGGCGGACAGGCCGAGCAGCGACACCGCGACGTACAGGGCCATGAGCAGGAGGCGGCCGAACGCCTCACCGGGTCCGATGGTGTCGCCGGACAGCAGCGTCGCCTGCCCCAGCGGGAACAGGGCGGCACCGGCAGCGGTGCCGCCGACGACCACCGCCAGTGCTGCCGCCAGGCAGAACACGACGGCGGAGAGGTACTTGACCGCGAGCAGCCGCACGCGTCCCGCCGGTGCAACGAGCAGATAGCGGAGCGTCCCCAGATTCGCCTCACCCGCGATCGTGTCGCCTGAGACGACTCCGACGGTCAGCGGCAGGAACAGGGGAGTGCTGACCACCAGGCCCACGACTCCTGCGAAGAAGCCGTTGTGCGTGATCTGGTCGAGAAAGGCCGGGCCACGGCCGCTCGGGGGCCGGTTCGGCGAAAACCGGACGGCGAGGGCGATGAGGACGGGAACAGCAGCGAGGGCTGCGAGCATGGCCCACGTCCGCCAGCGCCGGAACAGGACCGAGAGTTCGGACAGGACGAGCCTGCTGCTTGCCAGGCCGCTAATCGGCGACATCGAACCCCTCTCCCGTGAGTTCCACGAACCGTTCCTCGAGGCTGGCGGCATCAGCCGCAAAGCCCCGCACCCGGACTCCCGCGGAGACGAGCGCGGCGACGATGTCCTCGGCAGGAGGTGCGCCGTTGGCCTCCGCCACGAGCGTCCCGGATCTGGAGGATTCTGCCTGCAGACCGAGCTGACGCAGCACGTCAATGGCCCGGGCCGAGTCGGGCGTCCGCAGCTCGATCCGGTGGCGCGCCGAACCGCGCAGCTCGTCCAGGGTTCCCTGGGCCACGAGCCGGCCAGCGCGGAGCACCGCAGCATGCGTGCAGATCTGCTCGACCTCGGCGAGCAGATGGCTTGAGACGAAGACCGTCGTTCCGTCCCGAGCGAGATCGCGGATGAGGCCGCGGACTTCCCGGGTTCCCTGGGGATCGAGCCCGTTGGTCGGCTCGTCGAGCACCAGGAGCTCCCGCGGGGCGAGCAGGGCGGCTGCGAGGCCGAGCCGCTGCTTCATGCCGAGCGAGTAGGCGTGGACCTTCTTGTGCGCAGCGTGCGAGAGGCCCACGCGATCCAGAGAGGCGGCGACCCGCTGACGGCGCGTGCCGCGCGGTGCCCGGAGGTCCGCCGTATCGAGTCGGAGGAGATTCGCCTCGCCCGTCAGGAAGGGGTAGAACGCTGGTCCCTCAACCAGCGCGCCCACTCGCGGCAGTACGGATGCGAGGTGCTCGGGCATCTCCTCGCCGAAAACCTCGGCGTGGCCCTCACTAGGGGAGACCAGCCCGAGGAGCATGCGGATCGTCGTCGTCTTTCCGGAGCCATTTGGTCCGAGGAAGCCGAAGACGGCGCCTTTCGGCACCACGAGGTTCAGGCTGTCCACTGCCGTGTGACGCCCGAAGCGCTTTGTGAGTCCGCGGGTGCGGACCGCCGTCTGAGGGTCGCCGTCAGTGGCGGAACTCACTTGGCGGCTGCCTCGAGGGCTGACAGCGGGACGGCGCCCGCGAGAATCCGTCCGTCGTTGGTGACGAGTACATTCACCAGCGACGAGGAGAGAGCCCTGCCGCCCGCTACCGGCGTTGCGAGCTGCTTCACGAGCGGTGCGTCGAGGAGGCCTGCGGGCACCGAGCTTGCGGGCAGCGTCACGATGGCGTCCCAGCCCTTTCCGGCGGCCGCTGGCTTTGCAGGGGCAGCGGGTCGAGCGGTCTTCTCGGTGGGCGCCTGCTCTTGTTTCACGGTTGCCCCGGGAGGCGGCGTGAAGGCGAAGACCGAGGCGGCGGGCGCGGCGAGGTCGAGCTGGGTGAACGCGGAGTGGAAGGCCGGTGTGGCCTGGTCCTTGGCGTAGACGTCTACGCCGAGCGGGAAACCGGTCTTCGCCTCGACGAAGATGTGCACGGATGCCACGAGTGTTCCTGCGCTCTTCGGTGACAGCACGAGCGTGTAGGCGCCGTGCCCGGCCAGTGAGGCCGAGGGCCCGAGCGTGATGGAAGTCGTCGAGTCGGCGGCGGCGAGGAACCGCTGGGCCAGCTGGTCAGGAGTGATCGGAGGGGCGCTCGGCGTGGCGTTCTCGTGCGGGGCGGTGGCAGGGAGCGTTGCGTGGGTCGCGGCGTTGGCCTTGGAATCGAACGTCCATACGTCGTTTCCATTGCGGACCGCGTCGCGCTCGGCGAGCTCGTCCATGATCTGGACCCGGAGCTTCGTGGGCCCGTCCGCGTAGACGCGGGCGGTGTGCGGCGTGGTCAGGAGCTCGAGGATCGACGCTTCGGAGCCAAGACTGGAGCTGCTCGTCGCGGGAGCGAGGGCCTGCGACGGGATTGAGGGCAGTCCCAGGTCTGCCTTCTCCTCGACCACGCCTGAGAACTGCTGAGCTGCGTGTCCCGCGGCGAGCGCCAGGACCTGCTGCGGGGTGGCAGGGGGCGGCGGCGTCTCCGCGACCGCACCTCCCGCGAGCACTCCGACGGCGATCGCGGCGGGCACAGCAGCCGCAGGGAGCCAACGGGTCCAGATGCGCTTCATGGCCGACCTCCGGAAGACTTTGCCTCCACGCTACGCCGAAATCAGCCGCCAGCGAAGGGCGGGAGGACGTCCACGAGGTCGCCGTCGGCGAGTGGCCGATCCCGATCCTTCGCGGCGATTTCGTTGACCAAGAAAGAGCAGCGGCGGAGGACGTCAGTGAGAGGCGGAGAACCGGGCTCCGTGGGTCTATCGCCGTCGGCCAGCCGTTCCAGAACGAACGAGAGGGTCGCACCCTGGGGCACCTCGAGCTTCTCGGTGTCGACGCCGGCAGCGGCGCAGGCGGCAGCGTAGTAGCGCAGGGTGATCACCATGGAGTGCGTCAGCCCCCGATCGCGCTCATGGAGCGGTCAGGCTGGACGAAGTCGGCGGCGCCGAGGCCTACGTGCCCCATGCCATGGGCGCGGGGCTTGAGCCACATCGCATCCTGCCAGCGGGCTGCGATGTCGTCGTCGTCCGCTCCGCCGCGCATGAGGTCGCGAAGGTCGGTTTCCTCGTGGGAGAACAGGCAGTTCATGACCTTGCCCTCGGCCGTGATCCGAGTGCGCTTGCAGTCGGCGCAGAAGGGCTCGGTGACGGAGGCGATGATCCCGACGATGCCCAGCACGTCGTCGGTCCCCGGCAGGCGGACCTCGAAGCGCTCCGCTGGCGCTCCGTCCCGGGCGCGCGGGTCGGGGGAGAGGCGGAATCTCGCCGAGAGCCGCTCACGCATCTCGGAGGCCGTGACCGTGCCTTCCCGCGTCCAGCCGTGGTCGGCGTCGAGGGGCATCTGCTCGATGAAGCGGAGCTCGTAGCCGCGCTCGAGGCACCACGCCAGCAGGTCAGCGCCGTCGCCGTCGTTGATGCCGCGCATGAGCACGGAGTTGATCTTGATCGGTCCCAGCCCCGCCGCGTCTGCGGCCTCGATGCCCGCGAGGACGCGGTCGAAGAACGGGCGCCGGGTGAGCTGCGCGAACGTCTCGGGGTGGAGCGTGTCGAGGGAGATGTTGACTCGGCTGAGTCCCGCCGCCTTGAGCGGGGCGGCCTTGGCGTCGAGGCCGACGGCGTTGGTCGTCAGAGCGATGGGCAGCTCGGGGTGCGCCTGGCGGAGGCCCGCAACGATCTCGACGACGTCGGCCCGGACGAGCGGCTCGCCGCCGGTCAACCGGAGTTCGCGGACACCGAGCCTGTCCACGCCGATCCGCACCAGGCGGAGGATCTCATCTGCCGTGAGCACGGCCTGCTTGGCGAGCCAGGGAAGACCGTCCGCGGGCATGCAGTACGAGCAGCGGAGATTGCACTTGTCGGTGAGGGACAGGCGCAGGTCGGTGGCGACGCGTCCGTAGCGGTCGCGGAGTCCTTCGAAGGCTGGACGGTCCACGGTGGCTGCGCGCGTGCTCGAGGGCAGCAGCGGCATTCCGAGCTGGACGGTCATAGGTCTACGTTACGCCACGCACCCTTCTATTCTGGAGGTATGTCGGGTCACCTCCGCTGGTGGGCGGCGTCTGCGGGCGCGCTCTCAGCCATCGCCGGCGTGCTCGCCGGCGAATTGCTCGCGGGGCTCGCGAGCCCCTCCCTGAGCCCGGTGTCGGCGGTGGGAGGCGCCGTCGTCGACCTCGCTCCTTCACCGGCCAAGGAATGGGCCATCCAGACGTTCGGCACGAATGACAAGACGTTCCTCGTCGTGGTCATCTCGATCGTCCTCCTCGCGCTCGGCGCCGTGGCCGGGCTCCTCGAACTGCGACGTACGGGTGCGGGAGCAGCCGTGGTGGTCGTCATCGGGGTGGTCGGCATCGCCGCCGTCGCCACCCGCTCGCTCTCGAATACGCTCGCGATTGTCTGCGCCGTCATCGCGGCGGCTGTGTCCGTCGCGCTGATCCGCTGGCTTGTGCGGCTGATCCGCGATGAAGAGCGTCCGGACGAGCGGGCCATGTCCCGCCGACGCTTCCTCCGCGCGATGGCGGGCAGCGCCGTCGTCGTGGCCCTCGGGGCCGCCGTGACCGCCGTCGTGCGCGGCACGAGTCTCGCCGTCAGCGCCGCGCGGGAGGCGCTGCGGCTTCCTGCGCCGTCGTCGGCCGCGCCGCCGATCCCGGCGGAGGCCACCGTGAGCGCGCCGGGCGTCACCTCCCTCGTCACTCCCAACACCGACTTCTATCGCATCGATACGGCCCTCGTGGTCCCATCGGTAGATCCCACCAGCTGGAAGCTCGAGGTCACGGGCATGGTCGAGCAGCCAGTGACCCTCACCTGGCAGGAACTCCTCGGAAAGCCGCTCATCGAGCGGTACGTGACCATCGCCTGCGTCTCGAACCCGGTGGGCGGGAACCTCATCGGCAACGCCCGCTGGCTCGGATGGCCCCTCCGCGAACTCATCGCCCAAGCGAAGCCGAAGGCGGGCGCGGACATGGTCCTCTCGCGCAGCGTGGACGGCTTCACCGCCGGCACTCCCCTCGAGGTGCTCAGCGATCCGGGCACGGACGCGATCCTGGCCATCGGCATGAACGGCGAGCCGCTGCCACCAGAGCACGGGTTCCCGGTCCGCATGATCGTCCCGGGTCTGTATGGCTTCGTGTCGGCCACCAAGTGGGTGACGGAGCTCAAGGTGACGACCTTCGCCGCTGACTCTGCCTACTGGAGCACCCGAGGGTGGTCCGAGCGAGGTCCGATCAAGACTGCCTCCCGGATCGACGCACCGCGCGACGGCGCGAAGGTCACCGCGGGCGACGTCATGGTGGGCGGCGTCGCCTGGGCGCAGCACCGCGGGATCTCCCGCGTCGAGGTCATGGTGGACAACGGCCCATGGCAGCCCGCCACCTTGGGAACCGGGATCTCCCGCGACACGTGGTACCAATGGTCCGCAAAGGTCACGCTCTCTGCCGGACGGCACCAGATCTCGGTCAGGGCCACGGACGGCAGCGGGGCAGTGCAGACCTCGGAGGTTGCGCCCCCCGCGCCCGATGGCGCGACCGGCTACCACAGCATCGGCGTGGACGCCTCGTGAAACCCAACAGGAGAGGAGCTTGACCGCATGGGGACGAGTGTGGAGGCACACCGCACAGCCATCAGGAATCTCCTCGCGCCCCTCGCCGGGCGCCCCCCGCAGACCCGCAGCCTCTCGGAGGCGCTGGGACTCGCCCTCGCCCACGACCTCGTGGCGCCCGCCAGCCTTCCGTCCTTCGACAACTCCCAGATGGACGGGTTCGCCGTCCGCTCCCAGGAATCGGGGAGGGAGCTCGCGGTCGCAGCCGCAATCCCGGCCGGCTCCGTTCCGGCCCCCCTTGCATCAGGCCACGCCGCCCCGATCATGACAGGAGCCATGCTCCCCTCGGGCGCTGACGCCGTCGTCCCCGTCGAGCGAGCCGATCCCCCGTCGTTCCCGAGCAACGCCGACCACGCCAGCGTGGCGCTCCCCGCCGTCGAGCCGGGGACCTTCGTGAGGCCGGTCGGCAGCGACGTCCGGGCGGGCGCCGTCGTCCTCCGCGCCGGGACGCCACTCGGACCCGCCCAGCTCGGGCTGGCGGCGGGGCTGGGAATTGCCCAGCTGCAGGTCCGGGCACCGCTGCGCGTCGCCGTCGTCAGCACGGGAGCCGAGCTGGCGCCTCTCGGCGAGCCGCTGCGCCTGGGGCAGATCCACGACGCCAATGGGACGCTGCTGACCGCGGCGCTGCGCGAGGCGGGTCTTGAGGCGGAGGCGACGGCGGTTCGCAGCGACGAGCCCGAGGATCTGCTCGCCGCGCTGGCGGATGCGGCTAGGGCCGACCTCATCGTCACCACAGGCGGTGTGTCGAAAGGCGCGTTCGAGGCCACCAAGCTCGCGCTCGCCCGGCACGATGTCGATTTCGTGCACCTTGCCATGCAGCCGGGCGGCCCGCAGGGAATCGGCAGCATCGAAGGCGTTCCGTTCCTCGGATTCCCCGGCAATCCAGTGAGCTCATGGGTCTCGTGGGAAGTCCTCCTGCGACCCGTGCTCAGCGAGCTGCTCGGTGCCCCGGCCCTGAGGCCGCGGCTCAGCCTTCCGCTCGCCGAGCCGCTCGACTCGCCCGAGGGCAAGCTCCAGGTGCGGCGCGCTCGGCTGCGTGCCGACGGTTCGATGGAGCTCGTCGGCGGGCCGGGTTCCCATCTGCTCGGCGCGCTCGCCGAGTCGAACGCGCTCGTCCTGGTGCCGGAGCACGTCACCCGGCTTTCCGCGGGGGACGCCGTGGAAGTATGGCTCCTGTGAACAGCACCGAATCCGGCCAGGGGCTCACGCACGTCCGAGCCGATGGCTCGGCCCACATGGTTGACGTCAGCGCGAAACCCGAGACCACGCGCGAGGCCACAGCGCAGGCCGTCCTGCGAACCACCACCGGGGTCATCGCGCTCCTCTCCGAGGGCGGGCTTCCCAAGGGCGACGCGCTTGCTGTCGCCCGCGTCGCGGGCATCATGGCCGCGAAGAAGACACCCGACCTCATCCCGCTCTGCCATCCTCTGCCCATCTCGAAGGTGACCGTCGACTTCGAGATGGCCGAGAGCTCGCTGCGCATCCTCGCCACCGTGAAGACACGGGGCGTCACCGGCGTGGAGATGGAGGCCCTCACGGCGGCGTCGGTCGCGGCGCTGGGCGTGTACGACATGATCAAGGCCGTCGACAAGCACGCCGTCATCTCAGAGCTCAAGGTGCTGGCCAAGAGCGGTGGGAAGAGCGGTGACTGGGTGCTGCAGGACGCCGGCCCGGGGGAGGGGCAGTGACCCGCCGCGCAGGGATCGTGATCGCATCCACCCGTGCCGCCACCGGCATCTACCAGGACCGCTCAGCGCCCGTGATCGAGGATTGGCTCGTGGAGCATGGCTTCGAGGTCATCCCCGCCGCCGTGGTGCCGGATGGCAGGCCTGTGGGTGCCGCGCTGCGCGCTCTGCTCGCGCTCTCGCCCGCGGTCGTCGTCACAAGCGGCGGAACGGGTCTCAATCCGGACGACGCGACCCCCGAGGAGACGCTTCCGCTCCTCGATCGCGAGATCCCGGGGGTCATGGAGGCGATCCGCCGCGCGGGGGCCCACAAGACCCCTCTGGCGGCGTTGAGCCGGGGCCATGCGGGAGTCTCAGGGACAACCTTCGTGGTGAACCTGCCGGGTTCGCCGTCCGGTGTCATGGACGGCCTTGCCGTCCTCGACCCGCTCATCGGGCACCTGTGCGACCAGCTGGAGGGCGTTCATGGCCACTGAACCGAGTTCTCAGGTCGAGATTGTGCACGCCGCTGTCAGCACGGACGCGCTCGACGAACTCGCCGCCCGGCACGCGGTCGACGCGGCGGACGCTGGCGCTGTGGTCGCTTTCGCCGGGGTGGTGCGCGACCACGACGAGGGCCGCGGAGTCCTCCGCCTCCATTACACAGCGCATCCGACGGCGGAACGAACCCTGCGAGGGGTGGTGGACGCCGTCGTCGCGGATCACCTCGACCGCTTCGGCCCGTCCGAGCGGGCGATGCGAGTGTGGATCGCTCACCGGATCGGGGACCTCGGCGTCGGCGACGTCGCGTTCGTCTGCGCGGTGTCCTCGGCTCATCGCGGAGAGGCATTTCGGCTCTGCTCGGATCTGGTGGACCGGGTCAAGGCGGAGGTCCCGATCTGGAAGGAGCAGTTCTTCGACGACGGCGGCAAGGAATGGGTCGCCGCTCTGGGCTGACGCGCTCCACTAGGCTTGAACCCATGGCAGAACGACTTCCGGTGGCAGTGCTGGGCGCGAACGGGCGCATGGGTTCCGAGGCGGTGAGGGCTGTCGAGGCGGCCCCTGACATGGAGCTCGTCGCAGCCCTCGGCCGGAACGATTCGCTCGAATCGCTGGTCGACGCCGGAGCGCGCTACGTGGTCGATCTCACCGTGCCCGACTCCACCGAGGAGAACGTCCGCTTCGCCGTCGAACGCGGGCTCCACGCCGTGGTGGGGACCACCGGATGGACTCCAGAGCGGCTCGAGAAGCTCCGCGAACTGCTCGCCGGCAGCCCCGCGACAGGCGTGCTGATCGCACCGAACTTCGCCCTCGGCTCCGTCCTTGCGAGCGCGTTCGCAGCCAAGGCCGCCCGCTACTTCGAATCAGTGGAGATCGTGGAGCTCCACCACCCGGACAAGGTGGACGCGCCGTCCGGAACAGCTGTCCGCACCGCGCAGCTCGTTGCGGCCGCCCGTGCCGAAGCAGGCGTGGGTCCGTCCCCGGATGCGACCCAGAAGCAGATCGACGGCGCGCGCGGCGCCGACGTCGACGGCGTCCGTGTGCACGCCGTGCGGCTCCGCGGGCTCGTGGCGCATCAGGAGGTCCTGCTCGGCGGCCCGGGGGAGCAGCTCACCATTCGGCATGACTCCTTTGACCGCGCGTCGTTCATGCCGGGCGTTCTGCTCGGACTCCGTTCTGTCGCCGCCCACCCCGGGCTCACCGTGGGGCTCGACGGCTACCTGGACCTGGGGGTCTGACACGTGGAATGGCTCAAGGCCCACCGAACGAAGCTGTGGGTCGCAGGCATTGCCCTGCTCCTGGTCTTCTATCTCGTGCTCACGTTCAACCGCGCGATCCTGCTGCTCGCGGACCCACAGCCGATTGCGAAGGTCATCGGCGCAGCCTACTTTGTCCTGCCTATCATCGGGGCCTGGGCTCTCGCCCGCGAGCTCCTGTTCGGCGCTGGCCTTGAGCGTCTCGGCCGCGAACTCGACGCCGAGGGCGGGCTCCCCGAGGACACCCTCCCACGGACCGCTGGCGGCCGGATCCTGCGGAACGCCGCAGACGCGGAATTCCCCAAGTACCAAGCGGAGACCGAGGCCGCTCCCAACGATTGGCGTGCCTGGTACCGGCTCGGCCTGGCGTATGACGCTTCCGGCGATCGGAAGCGCGCGCGAGCCGCAATGCGGCGGGCGATCGCGCTGCACCGCAGCGGCGCCTGAGCCCTTGCGGATCCCTGAGGACCACCACGGAGATTGCGCCGAGAGCGCCACTGAGGGCGGGATCAGCCGCGTAGCCTGATCCCGCACCTGCTGTTCAGCGGCGGCACATCAACGACCTCGGGGGAAGTCAATGTCCTTATTCCGTGCTCTCATGGCCTGTTGCCTCATCGGCTTGCTCACCGGATGCGCTGGTCCAGCCGCGCCTCACGCAATTCCTGGAGAATCCGCTCGGCCGACTTCGGATCCAAGCCCCACCCCGGCAAGCTCCAATGGTCCGGCTCGCCATCTGCCTCGCCCGCAGCTGCCGGAGGCCGCGAAGCAGAATTCGGAGCAGGGGTTCGAAGCCTTTACGCAGTTCTGGTTCGACACGATCACGTACATGAGGGAAACGGGCGACCCTGTTCCGGTCAGCGAGATTTCCGCCCCGTCCTGCAAGATGTGCGAACGGCAGGTCGAGAAAGCAAGACGGCTCTACGACGGTGGGGGCTGGGGGATCGGCCCGCAACGCACTGTGAAAGGGTTCGAAAGCGCTATGCTGCCGGGCGCCGACGAATCTGTGACGGGCATCTACCGCTTCGCCGAAGCGTCTTCAGTGACGTATTCCAAAGCGGGCGACGTCGGCATTCGATACACGGGCGGAATGAGCGACGGGGTCCAGGCGATCCGCGCTCGTTTCGATGAAGGCAAGTGGGTTGCGTTCGAAGTGGGACCCGCATGAGGCGGGGGTGGCGCGCCGTCCTTGTTGCCGCGGCACTGCTGGTGCTCGTCGCCTGCGGCGGCCCAGCTACTGCACCCGAAGCAAGTCCGCCGGTCTCTCCTTCGCCCGACCTGCGCCCCACACAGGCCAGTTCCCGAGGCCCCGCGCGCAACGTGCCCAAGCCGGAACTGCCGGAAGCGGCGAGGCAGAACACGAAAGAGGGCTTTGAGGCGTTCACGCAGTACTGGTTCGACGCAGCGACCTACTCATTCGAATCCGGCGACAGCGCTGCGCTCGACGCGGTTTCTGCGAATGACTGTAAGGTCTGCAATTCCTATATCTCGGACATTGATCAATTAAGGTCCTCGCAGGGATGGGCCTCCGGACCGAGTTGGAAAATCTCTCAGTTCAGCTCGAACATGATCCGCGATCCGCTCGCTCAGGTGGTCGGCTACTTCTTGCTAGAGGAGAGTCCGTCGACAATCTTCGCCACCGACGGCACAGTCGCCAAATCCCGAAAGGGCGGAAATAATGGGAATGCCAAAGCTGCGTTCGCGAGTTTCGAAAGCGGGCTTTGGAGCATGAGGCAACTCGGACAGGCTCCGTGATGAAAACGATGACCGCGGCGATTATCGCCTTCTCCCTTCTTCCATCGTTGATCCCCA
Source organism: Sinomonas sp. (assembly GCF_051955515.1). Classification (GTDB taxonomy): domain Bacteria; phylum Actinomycetota; class Actinomycetes; order Actinomycetales; family Micrococcaceae; genus Sinomonas. The sequence goes on along the minus strand of NZ_JBQCGQ010000280.1, from coordinate 451 downwards.
CCGACACTGAGGCGGACGTCTATTTTGATGATCGTACGCTTTCGATCAATGGCACGAGGAACGGCGTAGTTGAAGTCAAGTTCCCGCCTTTGCCGGCGGGTGTGGTTGATCCTTATTCCTATTCGTACGGGCATGCGTGTCTGTCGGATGAGGTGGGTTTCGGGGATTCGCAGTCTTGCGGGGCGGCGAGGGCGGCGTGCCGGGAGCGGCCTGAGGGGATGCTGGTGAACTGGTACCGGCAGCTGGGCGGGTCCGAGCCGGAGCGGGTGGTTTGGGGGGGCCGGTTGCCGGGGGTGGCGCCGGAGCGGCGGGGGGGCGGGGCGGTGGTGGCGGTGACCGAGGCGCAGCTGCGGCAGCTGCCGATCGCCCCGGCGGCCCTGGGCGTGCAGCCGGGGCGGCACACGCTCAAGGGCGCCGAGACGAACGTCTACGCCGACTCGGGCCCGCAGTC
>NZ_JBQCGQ010000279.1:0-3515 GCF_051955515.1 Sinomonas sp. | reverse complement strand
TCGCCGCGGTGGAGCACCGCTTCGACTACGGCGACGGCACCGCCCTGGTCTCCGCCGCCCCCGGCGGTCCCCTGCCGCAGCAGCGCTGGGGCGAGCGCACCGCCACGAGCCACCGCTACGCCGCCACCGGGGACTACACGGTGGCCCTGACCACCGTCTACGCCGGCCAGTTCTCGGTCGACGGGGGCCCCTTCCAGCCCCTCCCCGGCACCGCCCCCGTGCCCTCCCCGGCACGGGAGCGCTCCGTCTGGCGCTCCCAGGTCCAGCTCTACGCCGAAACCTGCACCACCAACCCCCACGGCGAAGGCTGCTAAACCACCAACGACCCTCGCCGGGGCCAACCCCCACCCTTCTGACTGGAGTGGGGTTAGCCTCTTTTCGTGGAGACCTGAGTTAGCGGGATCATATGGTCCTGCGGGAAGGTCTTCTCATGGGCAAGGCAAGGAGATCGTTCACGCCCAAGGACCCGCGTGAGGCGGCGAGGCTGGTGATCGATACGGGCAGGCCCATCGCCCACGTCCCGCGTCGAGCTTGGCCTCGGGGAGCAGCTGCTGGGCCGGTGGGTGAAGAACGAGCAGGCCCGTCAGGACCCGACGTGGTGGCAGGGGTGGACGAGAGGGCCGAGCTGGAGCGGCTGCGCAAGGAGAACGCCAGCCTGCGGATCTCCCGCACGGCCGCCCTGCTGGGCGTCTCCCGCGCGGGCTGCTACGCCTGGGCCGGGCGCGGGTAGGAGGCCCCGACACCGGCTGCGGTGCGGCTTGGATCGAGGCCGTCTGCAACCGCTGGCGCCTGCACTCGGCTACCAGATTGCGGAGAACCTCACGAGAGCTCACTACTCGGCTGCTCTACCAACTAGGGGTGTGCCCTGTAACTAGAGATGCCATGCCCCGTTCACGATGGCGAGGGCAGCTCCGGCGTACGCGATGCCGATGACAGCTCGGCGAATGACCTCGCCCGCGATCTTGCGGGCGAGGACGTCTCCTACTGCGATGCCGGCAATCATGCAGACGAACACGAGTGCCCATTCCCACACGGCGAGCGATGGCCAATGGCCCCCGGTCGCCACGGCCTTTGCGAGCAGCGACGCCGTCCCCGTGGACAAGAAATATGGCTGCAATGTCGCGCCGAAGCGTTTCTGCTCCCAGCCGCTCAACACGGCGTAGGCGGTGACGGCGGGTCCTCCCACTGCCGCGGCAGCATTCATGAATCCGCTGGAGAAGCCGCTGACCGTGCGAATGCCCATCCCGTCGATCCGACGCCGCGCCCGCGCAACGAGCTGCGACAGGACGAGCCCGAGAATCAGAAGGGCCCCAATCGCGATCTCGAGAGGCGCAGCGGGCACACGGCTCACGAGCAGGGCGCCGAGTGCAATCCCCACAAAACCGGGCACAATGAGCCCCAGGTACCGCCACCAGTCGACGTCGCGCCAGACCCGAAAAAGGATCAGCAGGGACGAGGTCGCTCCGCACGCGTTGACGATCATCACCCCATCGAGCGGTCCGAGGAGCACCACCAGGACAGGCGAGACCATGAGCCCGAACCCCAACCCGGCGACACGCTGAGCCATGGCGCCAGCCACGACGGCGATCAGGACTACAGCGAACAACACGAGCGCTGCCGACCCCGCCTACACGCCGGCGCGACGAAGGACCGCCTCAGCGTGGCGCAGGATGGGACCGTCGATCATGCGCCCGCGGAATTGGAACACGCCCGAGCCAGCTGCCTCCGCTGCGGCCAACAGCTCGCGAGCCGCGGCGACTGCTTCCTCGGCAGGGGCATAGGCCTCGCGGACCGCAGGCACTTGGTTGGGATGAATGCAGGCCTTCGCCGCGAAACCGGATGCTGCCGCATCGGCCGCCTCGCGCGAGAGGCCCTCCAGATCAGGGATGGCAGTGTAGACCGCGTCGATCGCGGCCTTGCCATAGGCGCCCGCGGCGAGGAGAACAGTGGACCGGGCATGCAGCGCGACGGCGCGGTAACCGCCGTCGTCCGCTCTGCTGGAGGTTCCGCCTAGGGAGGCGACCAGATCCTCGGCCCCCCACATGAGGCCGACGACGTTCACCTCGCCAGCGATGGCGGGGGCATTGACGATGCCGAGGGCGGTCTCGCAGAGAGCAATGACCTCGAATCCCTCGAGCCTGCGCACCTGCTCGGCGGATTCGGCCTTGGCGAGCATCACCGTCCGATAGGGCGTCGCCGCGAGCGCGGCGAGGTCGGCCTCGAAGTCGGCCGTGGACGCGGCGTTGAGCCGGACGATGGTCCGCGCGGGGTTGAGGGTGTGCCCCGCGAGATTGGAGCGCGCGGCCGCCTTCCCCTCGGGTGAAACGGCATCTTCGAGATCGAGGATGACGGCGTCTGCTCGCTCAGCGGCCTTGGCGAACCGCTCTGGGCGATCGGCGGGGCAGAAGAGGAGGGCGGGACCCATGGTGAAGGGGGCTGCGAAGGTCATGAATGGGCGTCCTTGATCCACATGAGGCACGAGCGTTTGGCCCGGGCGACGACAACGCCGTCCTGATTGCGGCCCGTGTGCTCCATGGTCACGATGCCCTGGCCTGGGCGGGAGGACGAGAGCCGCTTCTCGACGACGACGGTTTCGGTGTAGAGCGTATCGCCGTGGAAGAGGGGGTGAGGAAAGGAGACGTCGGTCAGACCGAGCTGGGCAACGATCGTCCCCTGAGTCAGCTGGGCGACGGACTGGCCGACGAGCGTCGCGAGCGTGAACATCGAGTTGACGAGCCGCTGGCCGAACGGCTGGCCGGCGCTCCACGCCGCATCGAGGTGCAGCGCCTGGGTGTTCATGGTGAGCGCGGTGAAGAAGACGTTGTCGGCCTCGGTGACGGTCCGCCCGGGCCGATGGGCGTAGACGACTCCCTCTTCAAGCTCGTCGTAGTACAGGCCCCGCTGCTCGATCACCCGTCGGGGCTCGTCGGCAGTTCCGGGTTCAGGGCTCATTGTCGTGGATCTCCACGTCAAGCTCGGCGTCGGTCTTCTCTGCCACCTCGTCCTCGGTGACCCCAGGTGCGAGTTCGCGCAGCACCAGGACGGACCTGCCTCCGTCTCGGACCACGTCCATGACACCGAGATCGGTGATCACCCGGTCGACACACCCAGTTCCCGTCAGCGGAAGCGTGCACTCTCGAAGGAGCTTCGGCCTGCCGTTCTTGTCGGTGTGCTCCATCATCACGATGAGCCGCTTGGCGCCGAAGACCAGGTCCATGGCACCGCCCATCCCCTTGACCATCTTGCCGGGGATCATCCAGTTCGCGAGGTCCCCATTCTGGGACACTTCCATGGCCCCGAGCACCGCGACGTCCACGTGGCCGCCACGGACCATCCCGAACGAGGTGGCCGAGTCGAAGAAGGCAGCCCCCTTCTTGACGGTCACGGTTTCCTTGCCGGCGTTGATCAGGTCTGGGTCCACGCGGTCCTCGGTGGGGTACGGCCCAGTGCCCAGAATGCCATTCTCGGAGTGGAGCACCACCTCGACGCCATCCGGAATGAAATTGGGGATGAGG
>NZ_JBQCGQ010000278.1:0-4804 GCF_051955515.1 Sinomonas sp. | reverse complement strand
AAGGTCCGCCGCGACGAACTCCTCGAGGCTGTCGCTCGCGTGAGTCGCCCGCATCTCGGCGACGCACTCCCGGAGGCGCTCAAGCGCCTCGGGCGTGATCCGCTGCGCCGCAAGGGCGCAGGCCCCGGTCTCGAGCATGCGGCGCAGCTCGATGAGCTGCACGGCGGCCACGTCATGGCCGATTTCGGCCGACGCGGCGCGCAGGACGGCGTCGAGGGAGTTCCACTGGGGGACGGGATTCACGAACGTCCCTCGGCCGCGCTGGACGCTGAGGATCCTCTGCGCCTCGAGGGTCTTCATCGCTTCCCGCACGGTCATGCGGCTGACCTGGTGCTGGGCCGAGAGCTCAAGCTCGCCGGGGACCAGTGAACCGGGAGGGAACTCCCCCGCGACGATCCGATCCAAAAGGTCGTCGGCCACCTCGCCGACGAGCGACTTTCGAGCCATCGTCCTCCGTCCCTCTCGCTCTCCGACAGTCTAGGACCCCTCCTGCGGGGCCCTTGCACTGTGACTCCCATCATGTCACCATATGTCAGACATCTTATGTTTCTGCTGACCCTTCCGCTATCCCCACGATGAGGTGCCCGTGATCCTCGAAGACGAGCTGCTGTCGAAGTTCCCCCCTGACGTCCCGGTTCCCGCCGAGCAGGTGGCCGCATCCGTGTCCACGTCCCGGCGCGTCCTGGTCGTGCTCGACGACGACCCCACCGGAACGCAGTCGGTGGCCGATCTTCCGGTCCTCACCGCCTGGGAGCCTGACGACTTCCGCTGGGCGTTCAGCGTCTTCGGTGGCGGAGAGCGGCCTGCGGCCGTCTACGTCCTCACCAACACCCGCAGCCTCGATCCTGCCGAGGCCGCGACCCGGAATCGCGAGGTCGTCGCCAACTCCCTTGCGGCGGCACGGGATCTGGACCTCGAGCTCGCCTTCACGAGCCGCAGCGACTCGACGCTCAGGGGCCACTTCCCGCTCGAGACAGACACCATCGCCGAGGCCCTCGAGTCCCACGCCGGACAAGCCACGGATGGCGTGGTCATGGTGCCTGCGTTCCCCGACGCCGGCCGCCTGACCATCGGGGGCGTCCACTACACCCGCAACGGCGACGCCACGCTCACCCCGGTCGCGGAGACCGAGTTCGCCCGGGACGCGACCTTCGGATACGCGAACTCGACTCTTGCCGACTATGTCGAGGAGAAGTCCGGGGGACGGTACCGCGCGGCGGATGTGATCGTCCTGGATCTCGGGCTGCTCCGCACCGGGACCCCCGAGGAGAGCGCTGCTGCCATCGCGGACGCCCTTGAGCCCGCAGCGAACCGCACCCCGATAGCCGTCGACATCGTGACCGAGAACGACCTGCGACGGCTCGCGCTCGGACTCGCCGAGGCCGAACGCCGCGGCAAGAACCTCATCTACCGCGTGGGACCGCCGTTCGTGCGAGGGCGGATCGGCCAAGAGGTTCGAGCACCCCTCAGCTCTCACGAGGCCCTCGGAGGCGACGCTCCTGAGCGCGGCGGTCTCGTCGTCGTCGGCTCCCACGTGGGGCAGACCACCCGCCAGCTCGAGGCGCTCCTGCGCCGGCTGCCATCGGTTCGCGTCGTCGAGCTCGACGTCGAACGCCTCCTCGGCGGCGACGACACCCACGTTGCGGAAACCGCGGAGCGGGTCGTCGCGGCCCTCGGCGAGGGCGACGTCGTCGTGCACACGAGCCGCACCCTCGTGACGGCCGACGACGCCGCGGCAAGCCTCGCGATCGCGCGGCGGGTCTCTGCGGCGCTCGTGGACGTCGTGCGCAGGACGCTCTCCAGCGTCCGCCCACGCTTCGTCGTCGCCAAGGGCGGGATCACGTCTTCCGATGTCGCCGCGCACGGGCTCGGGATCCGCCGCGGGATCGTCCGCGGGCCCATGCTCCCCGGCATCGTCTCGCTCTGGGAGCCCATGGAAGGACCTGCACGCGGCATCCCCTACATCGTGTTCGCAGGCAACGTCGGCGACGACGGCTCCCTCGCCGACGTCGTGGGCAAGCTCAGCGTCGGCCAGCCCAGCGCAGGCTCCACCAGCAATCAGAAGGAAGCGATCAATGACTGAATCCGCCCAAGGCCGCTACACCGTCGCCGTGCTCGGCCTCGGCGCCATGGGCCTGCCGATGGCCGCGCGCTTGGCCACACGCCTCGCCGTCCACGGCTTCGACATCGCCGAGAACCGCCTCGCACTCGCCCGGGAGGCAGGGATCGAGACGTTCGGCTCCGCGCAGGAGGCCGTCCGCGGGGCGGACGCCGTGCTGCTCGCGGTCCGCAACGGAGCGCAGCTCGAGGACGTGCTGTTCGGCGAAGCAGGCGTAGCCCGGGAGCTCGCGCGCGGCGCGGTCGTCATCCTGACTAGCACGGTGGGGACGGGCCCCGTCATGGCGACGGCGGAGCGGCTGGCCGAGCTCGGGGTGGACCTCGTCGACGCCCCGCTTTCCGGCGGTCCGGTGCGTGCGGGGAACGGCGACCTGCTCGTCGTCGTCGGTGCCCCCGAGAGCGCCATCGAGCGCGCCCGGCCAGTCCTCGACCTGCTCGCCTCGACGCTCACCGTCGTCGGCGACCGTGTGGGCGATGGCCAAGCCCTCAAGACCGTGAACCAGCTCCTGTGCGGGATCCACATCGCGGCGGCAGCCGAGGCCCTGGCCCTCGCCGACGCGTTGGGCCTGGACCGTGCGAGGACCCTCGACGCGCTTACGGCGGGGGCGGCCGGCTCGTTCATGCTCGGCGACCGCGGACGCCGCATGCTCGAGGCGTACGACGGCGACGGCGCGCCCGTGCTGAGCCGGCTCGACATCTTCGTGAAGGACCTGGGCATCGTGGGCCGCGCCGCGCGCGAGGTTGCCTTGGCAACCCCTGTCGCGGCGGCAGCGGAGCAGCTCTTCCTCCTCGGTCAGGCCATGGGACTCGAGGCCGCGGACGACTCGTCCGTGATCCGAGTCCTCGCCCCCGAGCTGCGCTCGGCCCTTCCTGCCGAAGGGTAGGTCCCCAGCTTCCCCCTCCTTGACAAACGAGGCGGACAAGAGGAGGCTATATATCCTATAGGATCTACGATCGAGTACGATCGACACTCACCTGCAACGGAGCATCATGCCGGAGAATCCTCCATACACCGCCGAAACCTGGCCCATCGCCACGTGCCTCCATGCATTCCCCACCATCGACGAGAACGGCGTGCGCCTGCATGACGCCGAGCCCGAGGTCTGGGACGACATGTTCGCCCAGATCGAGGAAGTCGGGTTCACGCTTGCCGAGCTCGCTGACAGCCACGTCCGCCCGGCTGACCTCTCGCCGGCCCGCCGCGACGAGTTCCTCGCTATCGCCGCCTCCCACGGCGTGGGCATCCCGTCCGTCCACCTGCAGCGCCAGAGCGTCATCATGCCGGGCCAGGACGAGCGCAACCTCGAATACGCGCACCGGACCATCGACGCCGCGGCTGAGTGGGGCATGAAGGTCTTCTCGACCGGACTGCACCAGCCGTTCAGCGAAGCCCAGAAGAAGGCTCTGTGGTTCTGGACTGCCGAGGGCCCGAAGGACCCCGACGATCCGGAGATGTGGAACCTGGCCGTGAGCCGGATCCGCGAGCTCGGCAAGCACGCCGCGGAAGTCGGCCTCCCGGTCTCGCTTGAGCTCTACGAGGACACGTACCTCGGCACCGCCGACAGCGCCGTGCGCTTCGTCGAGGAGGTCGGGCTGGACAACGTCGGCCTGAACCCGGACGTCGCGAACCTCATCCGCCTCCACCGGCCCGTCGAGGACTGGCGCGAGCTCTACGCGAAGACCCTCCCCTACGCCAACTACTGGCATGTCAAGAACTACACCCGCGACGAGGCGGCCGACGGCAGCTGGGCGACCTCGGTGCCGTCGACCATGGAAACCGGCCTCATCAACTACCGGCAGGTGTTCCGCGACGCCCTCAAGCTCGGCTTCAACGGCATCATCCTCACCGAGCAGTACGGCGGCGACAGCCTCGGCGTGTGCGCCACGAACCAGAAGTACATCCGTTCGCTCCTGCCCAAGGCCTAAGAAGGAAAGACTCATGACTCAGCGCGCTTCGGAAAATCAGCGCAAGATCGCCGTCGTCGGCTCCGGCTACATGGGAGGCGGCATTGCCCAGTCGCTGGCCCTCGCCGGCGCCACGGTCACGATCGCGGACATCTCCGAGGAGATCGCCAAGAAGAACTACGATCGCCTCCTCGCCGAGGCGGCCGACTTCGCCGAGCAGGGCCTCTTCCCCGCCGACGCCGTCGAGCGCATCCAGGCGAACCTCTCCCCTGCGGCCTCCATCGAGGACGCCGTCGCGGACGCCGACTTCATCGAGGAGGCCGTCCCGGAGAAGATCGAGATCAAGCACGAGACGCTCCGCCGCATCAGCGTGGCGGCTCGGCCGGACGCGATCATCGGCTCGAACACCTCGACCATCCGCATCGCGGAGCTGGCCACCGCCGTCGCGCGCCCCGAGCGCTTCCTGGGCGTGCACTTCTCGAACCCCGCGCCGTTCATCCCGGGCGTGGAGCTCATCCCGCATGAGGGCACCGACGAGAGCGTCCTGCCGTTCGTCGAGGCGATCGTCGCTTCGACCGGCAAGGAGAGCGCGCGGGTCAAGGACTCGACCGGCTTCGTGCTCAACCGCCTCCAGTACGCACTGTTCCACGAGGCGACGCAGATCGTCGAGGAGGGCATCGCGACCCCCGAGGACATCGATACGATCGTCCGCACCACCTTCGGCTTCCGCCTCCCGGCCTTCGGCCCGTTCGCGATCGCGGACATGGCCGGGCTCGACGTG
>NZ_JBQCGQ010000277.1:0-13278 GCF_051955515.1 Sinomonas sp. | reverse complement strand
AGTCGGTGCACACGTACGCGAACACGATCAACACCCACGAGGGCGGCACCCACGAGGAGGGCTTCCGCGCGGCGATGACCTCGCTCGTGAACCGCTACGCGCGCGAGAAGGGCATCCTCAAGGACAAGGACGACAACCTCAGCGGCGAGGACGTGCGCGAGGGCCTCACCGCCGTGGTCAGCATCAAGCTCGCCGAGCCGCAGTTCGAGGGCCAGACGAAGACCAAGCTCGGCAACTCCGAGGCGAAAGGCTTCGTGCAGCGCGTCGTCACGGACCAGCTGGGTGACTGGCTCGAGCGGAACCCTGGGCCCGCTCGTGACGTCATCCGCAAGGCGATCCAGGCATCGCAAGCGCGCATGGCCGCCCGCAAGGCGCGGGACAACGCGCGGCGCAAGAGCCCGCTCGAGTCGTTCGGCATGCCTGGCAAGCTCTCGGACTGCTCGTCGAAGGACCCGTCGGAGTGCGAGGTCTACCTCGTCGAGGGTGACTCAGCAGGCGGCTCGGCCAAGCGCGGACGCAACCCGAAGACGCAGGCGATCCTCCCCCTCCGCGGCAAGATCCTCAACGTCGAACGCGCGCGTCTCGACAAGGCGCTCGGCAACGCCGAAATCCAGTCGATGATCACGGCCTTCGGCACGGGGATCGGCGAGGATTTCGATATCGCGAAGCTGCGGTACCACAAGATCGTGCTCATGGCCGACGCGGACGTGGACGGCCAGCACATCACGACCCTGCTCATGACGCTGCTGTTCCGCTACATGCGGCCGCTCATCGAGAACGGGTACGTGTACCTCGCGCAGCCGCCGCTCTACCGGATCAAGTGGTCCAACCATCCGCACGACTACGTGTACAGCGATCGCGAGCGGGACGAGACCATCCGGCTCGGGCTGGCCAACGGACAGCGGCTCCCGAAGGAGAACGGGATCCAGCGGTACAAGGGCCTCGGCGAGATGGACTACACCGAACTCTGGGACACCACGATGGACCCGGACCGGCGCACGCTGCTCCAGGTGACCATGGAGGACGCGGCGGCAGCCGATCAGACGTTCGCGGTGCTCATGGGCGACGACGTCGAGTCCCGCCGGCACTTCATTCAGCAGAACGCCAAGGACGTCCGCTTCCTGGACATCTGATCTGGCTCCCCTGCAACCCTTTTAGGAGACATTCATGAGCGACGAGACGCCCGAGACCCCTGGCGTCGGTCCGGACGGCATGCCCACTGGCCCCCTCGCCGAGGGCGCTCTCATCGACCGCGTCGAGCAGGTGGACCTGCAGACGGAGATGCAGCGCTCCTACCTCGACTACGCGATGGCGGTCATCGTGGGCCGCGCGCTCCCCGATGTGCGCGACGGCCTCAAGCCCGTGCACCGCCGCGTGCTCTATGCGATGTTCGACGGCGGTTACCGCCCCGACCGCGGCTTCAACAAGTGCGCGCGCGTGGTCGGCGACGTCATGGGCACGTACCACCCCCACGGCGACATGGCGATCTACGACGCCCTGGTGCGCCTCATCCAGGACTGGGTCATGCGGTACCCGCTGGCGCTCGGCCAGGGGAACTTCGGCTCCCCCGGCAACGACGGCGCGGCGGCCCCCCGATACACCGAGACCAAGATGGCGCCGCTCGCCATGGAGATGGTCCGGGACATCGACGAGGAGACCGTCGACTTCCAGGACAACTATGACGGCAAGAACCAGGAGCCGACGATCCTGCCGGCCCGGTTCCCGAACCTGCTGGTCAACGGCTCCTCCGGCATCGCCGTCGGCATGGCCACGAACATCCCGCCGCACAACCTCCGCGAGGTCGCCGACGGCGTGCAGTGGTACCTGCAGAATCCCGAGGCGACGCGCGAGGAGCTCCTCGACGCGCTCCTCGCCAGGATCAAGGGCCCGGACTTCCCCACTGGCGCGACGATCCTCGGACACCGCGGCATCGAAGATGCATATCGCACGGGCCGCGGCTCGATCACCATGCGCGCTGTGGTCAACGTCGAGGAGATCCAGGGCCGCACCTGCCTCGTGGTCACGGAGCTGCCGTACATGGCCAATCCGGACAACCTCGCGATGAAGATCGCCGAGCTCGTCAAGGACGGCAAGCTCCACGGGATCGCCGATCTGCGCGACGAGACTTCTGGCCGCACGGGCCAGCGCCTCGTGATCGTGCTCAAGCGCGATGCCGTCGCCAAGGTCGTGCTGAACAACCTGTACAAGCACACGCAGCTGCAGGACAATTTCGCAGCGAACATGCTCGCGATCGTCGACGGCGTGCCGCGCACGCTCTCGCTCGATGCCTTCGTGCGCCACTGGGTGACCCACCAGATCGACGTCATCGTGCGCCGCACACGCTTCCGCCTGCGGAAGGCGGAGGAGGAGATCCACATCCTCCGCGGCCTGCTCAAGGCCCTCGACATGCTCGACGAGGTCATCGCGCTCATCCGCCGCTCCCCCACGGTCGAAGAGGCACGCGACGGCCTCATGGCGCTGCTCGAGATCGACGAGCTCCAAGCCCGCGCGATCCTCGACATGCAGCTCCGCCGCCTCGCGGCCCTCGAGCGGCAGAAGATCCAGGACCGCAACGACGAGCTCGAGGCCCAGATCGCGGAGTACCGCAAGATCCTCGCCGATCCCGCTCGGCAGCGCTCGATCATCTCGGAAGAGCTCGCCACGATCGTAGAGAAGTACGGCGACGACCGCCGCACGCGGATCCTTCCGGGCTTCGACGGGGAAATGAGCGTCGAGGACCTCATCCCCGAGGAAGAGATGGTCGTCACCATCACGCGCGGCGGCTACGTCAAGCGCACCCGCAGCGACCAGTACCGCCAGCAGAACCGCGGGGGAAAGGGAGTCCGCGGTGCGCAGCTGCGCGGGGACGACGTCGTGGAGCACTTCTTCGTCACGACCACGCACCACTGGCTGCTGTTCTTCACGAACCTGGGGCGGGTGTATCGGGCAAAGGCCTACGAGCTCGCCGAGGGCGGCCGCGACGCCAAGGGCCAGCACGTGGCGAACGTGCTCGCGTTCCAGCCCGACGAGCGGATCGCCCAGGTGCTCGACCTGCGCGACTACCAGCAGGCTCCTTACCTGGTCCTCGCCACCAAGGGCGGTCTGGTGAAGAAGACCCGCCTTGAGGACTACGACACGAACCGGTCTGCCGGCGTCATCGCGATCAACCTCCGCGACGGCGACGAACTCGTCTCCGCGCAGCTGGTCTCGGAGACCGACGACCTCATGCTCGTTTCCCGGCACGGCCAGTCCGTACGCTTCACGGCCGACGACGACGCCCTCCGTCCCATGGGACGCGCGACGAGCGGCGTCACCGGCATGAAGTTCCGGGACGACGACGAGCTCCTCGCCGCGGACGTGGTGCGCGAGGGATCCTACGTCTTCATCGTCACCGAGGCGGGCTACGCGAAGAAGACCTCGGTCGAGGAGTATCGACGCCAAGGCCGCGGGGGCCTTGGCATCAAGGTGGGCAAGTACCAAGAGGGCCGCGGCCATCTGATGGGTGCGCTCATTGTCCACGACGAGGACGAGGTGCTTGTGGTGATGGAAGGCGGCAAGGTGGTCCGCTCCGCAGTCTCCGGCGTTCCCGCGACCGGGCGTGACACCATGGGCGTGATCTTCGCACGGCCGGATGAGGGCGATCGCATCATCGCGGTGGCGAAGAACACGGAGCGGGGCCTTGCCGATGAAGCCGAAGAAGCCGTCGTCGAGATCCTTCCCGAGGACGACGCCGAGACAGGTGTCGAAGGCGTGCAGGCAGAGGATGCCGTAACGTTGAGTGGAGACTCTGTCGAGAACCCCGGAGGTAACGAGTGAGCACGCCCGAGAACGAAGCCCGTCCCGGCGGCTACCCTCAGGTGACCCCACCGGCCCGCCCCCCACAGCGGCCGGCCGTGTCGCCGTCGTCCGCTGCCGGCTATCAGCCGCGCGGCACCCAGGCTCCCACCACCAGTGGAGCGCCGCGTCCTGCCGCTGCGGCTCCGGGCAGCGCCCAGCGCCCGGCGGGTGCTCGGCCAGCTCAGCGGCCTCCTCTCGGCGGTGCGCCCACTCAGGGTCTCGTGCGTCCCGCGCCGAAGGCCAAGCAGCGGCGCGCCCGGCTCCTGGTGAGCAAGGTCGACCCCTGGTCCGTGCTCAAGATGGCGTTCCTCCTCTCGGTTGCGCTCGGGATCGTCACGGTCGTCGCGTCGATCGTCCTCTGGATGGTCCTCGACGTCACTGGAATCTTCGACAAGATCAACGGCCTTCTTGGTCAGGTGGCCGGCTCCGAGAGCGGCGGATTCGACCTCAAGAAGGTCGCCTCGCTGGGCCAGGTGGCATCGTTCGCGACGATCATCGCCGTGGTCAACGTGGTGCTCCTGACGGCCCTGTCGATGCTCGCGGCGGTGCTGTACAACATCGCGTCGGCCCTCGTCGGCGGCGTCGGTGTGACGCTCACCGACGACTGACTGACCGATTTGGCCGCGTTGCCTCCGGTGCTGTAGAGTCTTATCTCGGCCCGAGGGCGCTATGCATATAGAGTTCGTCAGGCTGTGGGGGCGTATAGCTCAGGCGGTTAGAGCGCTTCGCTGATAACGAAGAGGTCCCAGGTTCAAGTCCTGGTACGCCCACGGATCCTGCTTTGCGACTCGGAGGTGCCCGTGAAGAAGCTGATTGCTGTGGCGATCGCTGCTCTTGCGGGCGCTTTTGTTGTCAAGAAGGTCCAGGAGTCCGAAGCCCAGAAGAAGGTCTGGAGCTCCACGACGGACAACGTCGAGTAGTTTCCCTTCCTGGTCCATCCGGGGGCATGGCGCAATTGGTAGCGCACCTGCTTTGCAAGCAGGGGGTTAGGGGTTCGAGTCCCCTTGCCTCCACCGGTGATGAGTCCCGGCACCAGTATGGTGCCGGGACTTTTTTCTGCGTTTGCCCGGGCTCCTGTCCGGTTGTAACTTCCCAACCACTTTTGGACCGGCGTGGCACGCGAAGACAGGCTGCAGAGGCCTGAGGAAGCGGACAGGAGCGCCGGATGCCTCAGTCTAGAGTGGGTCCGTGACCCCTCTCATCGCGACGCTCGGCGTCCTCGGCGTCTCCGCGTCGGGGCCCCTCATCGCAGGAACGCTCGCGGGAGGCTCGGTCACAGCCCTCGCGATCGCCTTCTGGCGCAACGCCCTGGCCGCCGTTGTCATGGCTGCTCCCGTGGCCGTCCGGGAGCCATCGCAGTTCCAGCGCCTCGGACGCCGGGAGTACCTCTGGTCGATCTTGGCCGGCGTCGCCCTCGCGTTCCACTTCGTCACGTTCATCTACGCGCTCACGCTCACCTCGGTTGCTGCCACGACCGCGCTCGTATGCCTTCAATCGGGCTGGATCGCGGTGTTTGCCCTCCTCCGCGGGAGGCGTCTGCCCGCAGCAGTCCTCGTGGGGCTCGGCCTGTCGTTCGCGGGAGTCGCGGCCATCACTGGACTGGATCTGGGCGGTTCACACGAGGCCGTCCTGGGCGACCTCCTCGCCCTCGCCGGAGGAGTCCTCGCGGCCCTCTACACGATGGCCGGCGGCCGAGCCCGCCAGACCATGAGCACCGGCACGTATACGACGGTCTGCTATGGCGTCTGTGCAGTGGTGGTGGCTGTGCTCGCACTTCTCTCGGGCCAGCGCTTGGGAGGGTTCAGCCCCTCCGGCTGGGCGGGAATCGTGGCCATCACCGTGGCGGCTCAGCTCGTGGGGCACACGTCGTTCAACCACCTGGTGGCGACCCTGAGCCCACTCGTGGTGTCCATGATCATCCTGCTCGAGATCCCCGGAGCGGCGATTCTCGCGGCCGTCTTCCTCCACGAGGTCCTCCCGGCCGGGACGTACGCAGGGCTCGTCGGCATACTGGCCGGCCTCGCCGTCGTCGTTCTCGGGCAGCGCCGCCTCAGGCGCGAACGGAACCTGCCCGAACTCGGCGCCGACTAGCGGCGTCGGCCTCAGACCTCGGTGCGGATTCCGCCCCGCTTGGGCGCGGACGAGGACGAGTTGGCAGCGTGGATCGCGCGAAGCAGCTTGGCAGGGAAGTAGATCGAGAAGAAGACGACCATCGGGGCCTTGAGGGCGATCTTCTTGACGTTGTGCGCCTTGTACGTGCGGTCGAAGCGGGTCACGTAGTAGCGATAGTCGCGTGGGGAGTCCTCAAGGCGGCGCGCGGACATGCCGGACACCATATTCGGCCAATACTCCACCCGGAGGCCGTGGTCGGCGAGGTGCAGGGACAGATCGATGTCCTCATGCATCTCGTCCTTTTCATCGCGGCAGACCTCGCTGCGGATCTGTTGCCACGCGCTGCGCCGCAACGCCATGTTGGAGCCGAACAGGAAGTGATACTGCTGCCGGGCGAGCTTGAGCATGAGCTGGCGGACCTTGTCATCCGCTTTGAGCCCGAACCGGCGCATAGGCATGTCGTAATAGACGACCGGTCCGGTGGCGGCCTGCACGGAGGAGTCGGCGAAAGCCTTGATGACCTCCTCGACCCAGTCCGGCTCGAGGAGGGAATCCGCATCGATGCGGCCGAGGAGGTCTCCCTGAGCGGAGTCGAGCCCGAAATTTCGGGTGGGGATGAGTCCCTGCTCGGCGTCCTGTGAGAGAAGCCTGATGCCGGCCTCGGGATATTCCTCCTGCATTTGGCGCACGATCGCTGCCGTCGCGTCCTGGGAGCGGTTGTCGACGACGATGATCTCGTGGGCTGGTACGGACTGGTAGATCGCGGCCGTGACGCACTGCCGGATCACGCCTTCTTCGTTGTAGGCGGGGATGACAATCGACACGCTCGGGCGACCGGACGTGTAGGGAGAGAGGGCTGATTCCGCGGCCATCATCGCCAATCTAGCAAAACGGGGAGGGGACCCGTAGTTCACGGATCCCCTCCCCGCTTGCGTGAAGCGGCGGTGTCAGGCCTGCGACGGCTTGCCGTTGTCCTGGCTGGCCTCGTGGATGTTGCGGATGGCCTCCGCGGCGTCGCTCGCGACGTGCTTCGCCTCGCCCTTCGCTTCCTCGCCCGAGCTCTCGCCTGCCGCAGGCGCATCCGCCTCGGCAGATTCAGGGCCCATCGACGTGTGGGTCGCCGGCACCGGGGCGGGCTCGGTTTGAGCCGAGGCCGACGGCGTATCCCCAGCCTGCGACTCCGGCGACTCCTCCTTGGTCTCGCCGCTTGCACTCGACGCCGAGGCGCTCGAGCCGTTGGACGAAACGGGGGTCACAGGGACCGGCTTGACGGGCGCGGGAGTCTTCCACGGATCCTCGACCGGCTTGGCTGCCCTCCAGGCGGCAACGCCGGCGGCGACGGCCGCGGCGACGACGCCGAACACGAGCAGCCCGCGCCGCTTCTTCTTGACCGGTTCCTGCGTCGCCTGCTGGGCAGCCTGCTGGGCCGCGTGAACGGCCTCCCGCGCAGCGGCGTCAGCCTGGCGGACGATGCCCGACTCGGCGAGGCGCTGGGCGACGGCGTCGACCTGCCCCGGAGCCGCAGCCAGTCCACGGTTCACGGTCTCCGCCGCCGTGGCGATGCCCTCGGAGATCCGCGGGAGCACCTGGTCGGCGGTGTCCTTGATGACGGGCGCGGCCTTGTCCACGGCCTCATGAAGGCGGGGGGCGGTGCTGTCCACGATCTCGGTGATCCTCGGAGCGAGGTGGGAGAGTCCCTCCTGGATCTTCGGCGTCACAGTTGCGACGCCCTCGGCGAGATTGTGGGCCGCGGTCTTGAGGCCCTCCTGGACCTTCGGGGAGGCGGCATCCAGGCTCTGCTGGATCTTAGGGACGGCCCATTCCACAGCCGCGTCAACGCGCGGCTGTGCCCAGTCGCGCGCACTCTCGACGCTGCTCGTGACGGTCTTCTCCAGTGATTTCTTCACGGCTACCTCCAGACATTCTGCTAGGTCCATCGCCAGCCTACGAGAGCAGAACGCCGTAGGCTATGCATGCATCGCATTACGTGCCCTCTAGTTCCCCGATTTCACCCAGCGCAGAACAGGAAACCTCGCTCCGCTGGCGCAAAGGGGTGCGTGGAAGAATGAGCGCATGAGTGCTAATGCAACCGCCAAGGCCACCATCCACACGAACCACGGGGACATCGTGGTCAATCTCTTCGGCAACCACGCGCCGAAGACCGTGAAGAACTTCGTGGGACTCGCGACCGGCGACCAGTCCTGGACGCATCCCGAGACCGGTGAGGACAAGACGGGGACTCCCCTGTACAACGGCACGATCTTCCACCGCATCATCAAGGACTTCATGATCCAGGGCGGCGACCCGCTCGGCAAGGGCATCGGCGGCCCCGGCTACCGCTTCGACGACGAGATCCACCCGGAGCTCAACTTCAAGGAGCCCTATAAGCTCGCCATGGCCAATGCCGGCGTCCAGGGCGGCAAGGGCACCAACGGATCGCAGTTCTTCATCACCACGGTGGACACGAGCTGGCTGTACGGCAAGCACACCATCTTCGGCGAGGTCGCCGATGAGGCGTCCAGGAAGGTCGTCGACGAGATCGAAGGCGTCCGTACGGGCCTGCAGGACCGTCCCGTCGAGGACGTGGTGATCAGCTCGATCGACGTCGAGAAGCTCTGATCTATTTATTCCTTTAGCGGAATTTATTTGTATTCCTCATGAGTTACGGAATGCCCCCGGCTGAGCCGGCCGCTCCCCCCGTCTGCCCGCGCCATCCGGACCGCGTCTCCTATGTGAGGTGTCAGCGGTGCGGCAGGCCGGCGTGTCCGGAGTGCCAGCGGCCGGCCCCGGTCGGCATTCAGTGCATCGACTGCGTGCGTGAGCTGTCAGCACCCGCCGTGAGGACTCGTTATGGCGCTGCGGTGCGCAGCGGGCAGCCCGTCGTCACGTGGACGATCATCGCGGTCTGCGCTGTGGTCTACGCGCTGCAATGGCTGCTGCCGAACGATGTGGTCTATCAGGACTTCGCCTACGCGACGGCGCTCACTGGGCTTGAGCCGTGGCGCATGCTCACGAGCGCGTTCCTGCACTCGCAAGGATTCGTCCTCCACATTGTCCTCAACATGTACACGCTGTGGATCTTCGGCAGGATCCTCGAGCCAGCCCTTGGCCGCGTTCGCTATCTTGCCATCTATCTCATCTCCGCGTTGGGCGGCTCGGTCGGCTTCTTCCTCCTGACGCCTGTTTCCATGAACGGGGTCATCGGGGCGTCCGGGGCGATCTTCGGGCTCTTCGGGGCGCTGTTCGTCGTCGTCCGCCAGCGCGGGGGCGACGTGCGGCAGCTCCTCGTGCTTATCGCCATCAATGCGGCCTTGGGCTTTGTGGTCCAGGGGATCGCATGGCAGGCGCATCTGGGCGGGCTGATAGCGGGAGGGCTGACGACGGCGGCCATCGCCTACTCGCCGAGGGGACGCTACCAGCTTTTCCTCCAGATTGGCGGCATGGTTCTGGTGACGGCGCTGCTCGTCATCCTGACCGTGGTGCGCCTCGGCAGCATCGGGACGCCGGGTGGAGTCCTTCCCGGCATTTGAGCCGACGCTTGTCCACAGTCCTTGTCCACAGTCCTTGTCCACAGTGTGCACAACTTACAGGCCTGTAGTTAGAGGCGCTTCTTCCGCGTCATAGCGGCGCTGAGGGCGAAAACGAGAGTGTCGATTCAGAAGCGCTGTCCCCAGCTGTGGACAAGACCGCGCGGAATCTGTGGATAGCCCCGAACGAGTCCGCTAGCGCTGGGCGAGAACCTCATCGAGACGTTCATATCCCTCATTCATGCCGTCCGTCATCCCCGCTGAGAGCATGGCGTCCCTGTCCTCGACGGACTGGAACGTGGAATGCACCGTCAGCCGGCAGCGCCCGCCTTCGAGATCCTCGATCTTCGCCGCGTCGAGCGACACGTGGCCCGGAGCGCCTTCGAACTCGAACGTCTGCACCAGGCGGTGGGGCGAGGAAAGCTCGTGGAACGAGCCGTGGAAGGCAAAGACGTTGCCTTCGCCGTCCGACTGGCTGAAGCGGTACGCGCCGCCGGTCCTTGCATCGAAGTGGTCGATCTGGGTCACGTACTTCCGCGGTCCCATCCACTGCGCGACGAGCTCCGGGTCAGTGTGGGCGCGGAAGACGCGCTCTGCCGGAGCGTCGAACTCCCGGGTGACGTCAACGAAGGGAAGTCCGGGCTCCGCGGAGACGACGGTGGTCTTGGTGGCCGTCATGGCTGGTTCTCCTGTGATGCGAGTAGGGCGTCAAGGCGCTCGTAGCGCTCTTCGACGGTCTGGCGGTAGCCCTCGATCCACGCGGTGAGGCGGCCCAAGGCCTCGGGATCGAGATGGCAGGGCCGGCGCTGCGCCTCGCGGCGCCGGGTGATGAGGCCGGCGTCCTCAAGCACTTTGAGGTGCTTCGAGACAGCCTGCAAGGTGACTGAGAAGGGTTCGGCGAGTTCATTGACTGTGGCGTCGCCCTGCGCGAGGCGAGCGACAATGCGACGCCGCAGCGGGTCGGAGAGGGCTGCGAAAGCGCGGTTGAGCCTGTCCTCCTCGCTCCTCGCGGGGTCGTCGAGCTCCACCTGGTCCACGGCTTCCCCTCCTCCATCGATGGGTCGCTGATCAACCGCTTCGTTTATCAACCCAGAGGTTGAATACAACGAGATTAGGTCCTGAGAAATGACACTGTCAAGGGGTAATCCACAGGCGTTTTCCACAGTGTGCGTAACTTACAACTCTGTAGTTCGGGCCGTGCGGGCGACTGTCGGACGCCTTCTCCACACCTGTGGATAACTATGGGGATAGTCCCTGTTGGAAAGTGCACAACTTTCGGGAGAAGCCGCTAGGCTCGGCGGAGGAGGGCAACCATGAGCAATCTCGAACTCGAGCCTCAGGAAACGCTGTGCGGAGCCGAGCTGGACGGCGCCGCCGCGGACGTTGAGCTCCTCGTGCCGCGCGACGTCCCTCTGGGCGGGCCCCGGGCGATGCCCGTGCGCCGCACGCTGCCCTCCAAAGAACGCAGCCTGATCGGCGCCTGGTGCTTCCTCGACCACTACGGGCCGGACGATGTCTCCCGAACCGGAGGCATGCGCGTGCCCCCGCACCCGCACACCGGGCTCCAGACGGTGAGCTGGCTGTTCACTGGCGAGGTCGAGCACCGGGACAGCGCCGGGCATCACGCCTTCGTCCGCCCCGGCGAGCTCAACCTCATGACGGCAGGACGCGCCATCAACCATTCGGAGTACTCCACTCCCCGAACAACGATCCTCCATGGGGCGCAGCTGTGGACGGCGCTGCCCGATGCGAGCCGGCACGTGGAACCGGGGTTCGAGCGGTATGTCCCCGAGCCCGTCACCCTGACCACGCCAGATGGCAACGCCGTCGGCGAGACGCGCGTCTTCCTCGGCCAGCTTGCGGGGAGCCAGTCCCCCGTCCGCACCCACACGCCTCTCCTCGGTGCCGAACTCCTGCTCAAGCCCGGCGCCGCCGTCGTGCTCGCCGTCGATCCCGCCTTCGAGCACGGCATCCTCGCCGAGAACGGGCCTGCCCTTGTGGAGGGACGCGAGGCGGCGCACAGTACGCTCGCTTACGTCGGCGTCGGGCGCGCCGAGCTCCATCTCGAGAACCCGACCTCCGATCCCCTGCGGCTTCTGCTTCTCGGCGGGACGCCGTTCGAGGAAGAGATCACCATGTGGTGGAACTTCGTGGGCCGGAGTCACGAGGAGATCGTGGAGTACCGCGCCGCGTGGCAGCGCGAGATTGGCGCGGAGACAGGCCTCGGCGTTGGGCCCTCGGACGACGGCGGTCGCTTCGGGCCAATCGTCGACCTCACCGACGGCGACAATCCGCTGCCTGCGCCCGTCCTCCCCCAAGTTCGACTCCGGCCGCGCGGAGGAGCGCGAGAAAGGAAGTCCCCGTGACGGATCGGATCGAGATCGTCCACGTGCCCGAACGCCACCGCTATGAGCTGCGCGACGGCGGCAAGCGCATGGGGATGACGCTCTATCGCGTCCAGGACGACGGCCACGTGTTCGCCTTCGACCACACTGAGGTGGACGAGGGCTATTCCGGTCTCGGTCTGGCAGGCCGCCTCGTGACCTTCGCGCTCGACGACGTGCGCGCCCACGGCCTGAGGATCAGACCGTACTGCCCCTACGTCCGTGCGTTCCTCCGGCGCCACCCGGATTATCAGGACCTCGTGGCCGAAGGATTCGTGACTCCACAAGTCTGAATTTCCTGTGGACATCTGCCCCAGTTGTCCACAGCTCTGTCCCCAGAGTGGATAACTTACAGCCATGTCATTCCAGAAGATCTGCCGCTCTTGAGGGGTTGGACCACTACATACGGGACTGTAGGGGCGTTCATGCCCACTCTCTCCACATTCTGTGGATAACTCATCCCGCGGAGTTCACATGGTGTGGAGAGTCGCTACGCTGCGAGCGTGGAAGCACACAGCATCGGGTCGTCGTCTGCCGCGGATCGCCCCCTTGCGCTCGTTACCGGCGTGGGACGGCGCGAAGGCATCGGAGCGGGGATCGCGCGAGAACTCGCCCGCCAAGGCTGGGACCTCGCTCTCTCGCACTGGACGCCCTACGACGTTCGCGTGCACGGCGCCCACGCTCACGTGGCCGCGGTAGCTGTGGAGGAGCTTCGGGAGCTTGGCGCCGAGGTGAGGACCATCGAGGCCGACCTCCAGAATCCCGAGGCACCTGCGCGGCTCCTCGCCGAGGCAGGCGGGAGGTCACCAGTCCGTGCGCTGGTGCTCAGCCACGCGGAATCGGTCGACTCTTCGATCCTGGACACGAGTGTCGAATCGTTCGATCGGCACGTCCACGTCAACGCGAGGGCCTCGTGGCTCCTGGTCAAGGCCTTTGCCGAGCAGTTCCCGACGAGTCTTCACGGGCTGGGGCGGATCGTCGCCCTCACGAGTGACCACACCGTTCACAACCTTCCGTATGGCGCCAGCAAGGGTGCGCTCGATCGCATCGTCCTTGCCGCCGCGCGCGAGTTCGGGCATCTGGGCATCTCGGCGAACGTGGTCAATCCCGGACCGATCGATACCGGGTGGATGGACGAGGTAACCCGCTCGGCGCTCACCGCCCGGCAGCCCGGCGGCCGACTCGGGACGCCGGAGGACGTGGCGGCGGTGGTCGCCTTCCTGGTGAGTGCACCGGGTGGCTGGATCAACGGGCAGCTGATCAAGGCCGACGGCGGCTTCTCCGCCTAGCGAGCCCCTCCGCCTACGGTTGCGGGGGGGGGGGGGGGGCGGGGGGGGGGCGGCCGCGCGGGGGCGGGGCCGGGGGGGGGGGGGGGCGGGGGGGGCCCGGGCGGGGGGGGGGGGGCGGGGGGGGGGGGG
>NZ_JBQCGQ010000276.1:0-3060 GCF_051955515.1 Sinomonas sp. | reverse complement strand
TCCCGCATCGGGTTCCTCGTCGGGTGGGCGATGCTGCTCGACTACGTGTTCCTTCCGATGGTCATCTGGCTCATCGGCGCCTCCTACCTCGGCTCGGCGTTCCCCGGCGTCCCGATGCCGGTCTGGATCATCTCCTACATCCTCCTGACCACCGCGCTCAATGTGCTCGGCATCAAGGTCGCCGACAAAGCGAACTTCCTGCTCATGGCGTTCCAGATGCTCGTCATCGTGCTGTTCGTGGTGCTCTCGGTCGCTTCGATAACGTCGCACGGAACGGGCCTCTTCAGCGCCACGCCGTTCGCCAACCCCGGTACCGGCTTCGGTCCCATCACAGCCGGCGCGGCCATCGCTGCCTACTCGTTCCTCGGCTTCGATGCTGTGACCACGCTGACAGAGGAGACCGTCCAGCCCCAGAAGACCGTGCCACGCGCGATCATGCTCGTCGCGCTCATCGGCGGCGGCATCTTCGTTGTCGTCTCCTACGTGACCCAGCTGGTCCATCCTGGCGGCGACTTCGCGAACGTGGATTCGGCCGCCACCGAGATCGCCGTGCAGATCGGCGGCAACCTGTTCGCAGCGGTGTTCCTCGCCGGGCTGGTGGTGGCGCAGTTCGCGTCCGGTATCGCCGCGCAGGCCAGCGCGTCCCGCCTCATGTACGCGATGGGCCGCGACTCGGTCCTGCCGAAGAAGGTCTTCGGGCGCCTCAATCCCCGCTTCCGCACGCCGGTGGTCAACATCGTCATCACGGGGGCGGTGGGCCTCATCGCCATGTTCTTGGACGTCTCCACGTCCACGTCGTTCATCAATTTCGGCGCGTTCACCGCGTTCACGCTGGTCAACGTCTCGGTGATCTTCCACTACTTCCGCGAAACGAAGCGCGGCGTCCGCCTGAACCGCGTGAGCTACCTCGGCGTGCCGGCGATCGGCGCCATCATCTGCGCGTACCTGCTCTCGCAACTCGACTCGAACGCCCTCACCCTTGGGCTCTCCTGGCTGGTCGTCGGCATCATCGTGCTCGCTACCATCACCCGCGGCTTCCGTTCGGCGCCGCCGGAGATGCAGACTGCTGAGGCAGTGCTCGTCTAGAGGCAGCACTTGTCTGACTGAGAGGATCCCTCCCCGTGCGCGTTGCCGTCGCCCAGCCCGCCTCGAACGACGACGTCGCAGCGAACCTCGCGTCGATTGACCGGCTCGCTGCGCAGGCGGCGGGGGAGGGAGCCGAGGTGGTGCTGTTCCCCGAATACGCCACGTACGAGAAGCGGCGCCTCGACGAGACCTTCGCCCGCGCGGCCCAGCCGCTCGACGGCTCCGTCTGCGCCGACCTGGCCTCCATTGCCCGCCGCCACGGCATCACGCTCGTGGCGGGGGTGGTGGAGGCCAGTCCTGCTCCCGAGCGCCCCTTCAACACGCTGGCGGCATTCGACCCGTCCGGCGCGCTGATCGCGGCCTACCGGAAGATCCATCTCTTCGACGCGCAGGGGCAGCGGGAATCAGACTTCATCTCGCCTGCCCCGAGCGCCGCGCCAGTGACGTTCGACGTCGGAGATCTCACCTTCGGGCTCATGACCTGCTACGACCTGCGCTTCCCCGAACTTGCGCGGGCGCTCGCCGATGCGGGAGCGCAGGTGCTGGCCGTCGGGGCCTCGTGGGTTCCGGGGGAGCTCAAGACCGACCAGTGGCTCACGCTGCTGGCAGCACGCGCCATTGACAACGCAGTGTTCGTCGCCGGGTCCTGTCAGGCCCCGCCGATCTCCGTGGGCCACAGCCAGATCCTCGACCCGCAGGGCGCGGTGCTCAGCCTGCTCGGCGGCGAGCCCGGTGTCGCTGTGGCAGACCTCGACCCGAGGCGCATCGCCGTGACCCGTCGCGACTTCCCGATCGCGCAGCAGCGGCGGTTGGGGGCACCCGGGGACTAAGGTCTAGGTCAGAGGTGCTTCCACGAGCGGCGACGCTGAACGAGCTGCCGCCAGGCAAGGCGACAAGCCCTGCTCGGCCAGCCAACGCCGTCGTACGCCTATGCCCAGTGCGGAACGGGAAGACATGGGCGGCTCCTTGTCGTGGGTGTGGGGCGCGGTCAGGACTGGACAGCGAAGCCACCGGTCCAGGAGATCTTCTCCCTGGCAGCGAGGGTGATCTGCAGGAAGCCGAGGGCCTCGAGCTCGCGGGTGCGGCGATGCGAACCGGCGTCCACCGCGTTCAACCCGCCCGCAGTGACAACCTCGGCGAGCTGGGACTTCGCATCCTCGTCGTCTCCGGCGATGAGGACCGTTGTCCGCTCGCCCCCGATCTCGCCCTCCGCCAGCGTGGCGGCGAAGTTCGGGTTGAAGGCCTTGATGACCTTTGAACCCGGAAGCGCGGCAGCGATCTCGGCCGCGGCAGACGAGTCTGCCGGCACGGTCAAGGAGTCGAAGGTCTCGAAGTTCAGCGGGTTGGTGATGTCCACGACGACCTTCCCAGCGAACTGCTCGGCCCTCTGGTCCAGCACCTGGGGGATCGCGGGGTAGGGGACGGCCAGCACGATGATGTCGCCGGTGGCGGGCTTACCGGCGTCCTTGCTGCTGAAGAGCTCGACGGCGTGTCCGCCCTTGCTGACGACGCTCGCGATGGCTTGGCCCATGTTGCCGGTTCCGATGATGCTCACTGTGGTCATGACGATCTCCTTCTGAAACCGCACCAGTTAGTTGATGCTTCAACTAAGACTACGCTCAAATAGTTGAAGAAACAACCTTTCTGCCACGCGCCTCCCTTCCTGCACTGGGTCCCCATTGCCCGGCACGTGTGTAGGCTGTAAAATCGTGAGTATAAGTTTTAGA
Source organism: Sinomonas sp. (assembly GCF_051955515.1). Taxonomy (GTDB): domain Bacteria; phylum Actinomycetota; class Actinomycetes; order Actinomycetales; family Micrococcaceae; genus Sinomonas. The sequence goes on along the minus strand of NZ_JBQCGQ010000276.1, from coordinate 247 downwards.
TGGATCCGAGGGATTCAGATGGTGTTCCCGCCCAGCATCGAAGTGCTGTACATCGAAGACTGCCCCCAGTGGCAGGCCGCCTTGCGGCTCGCTCGCTCCGCAGCAAGGAAGGCCGGCGCGGGGGAGGTCGACGTGTTCGCGACCGAGGTCCGCAGCAAGGCTCAGGCACTCAGGCTCGGGTTCGCGGGATCGCCCACGATCCTGGTGGATGGAAGGGACCCCTTCCCGGGCACCCCGACGACGGAGC
>NZ_JBQCGQ010000275.1:0-7362 GCF_051955515.1 Sinomonas sp. | reverse complement strand
CCAGAAGGAACCGGCCCAGAAGGGACCGGGGCAGGGCCAGCACGCGCAGCGGCGCGAGCCGAATCTGGTTGGCTACGGCGCCCTCCCCGAGAGCTCGGGCCACCCCACCCGCAAGGCTCGGACGTGGGCCTCCACGAGGGAGGCCGCGGTTGCCGAAGAGCGTCCCGTCGCCACGACCCGTCCGCGCTCGACGCCCCCTGTGCGGAAGCTCGCGAAGGATCTCGGCGTGGACCTCGACTCCGTCGACGGTTCGGGGCCTCAAGGCCTCATCACACGCGACGACGTCCTCGAGCGGGTCGGGACCCCCGAGCCCGTACCTCAGGAGCATCCGGCCGAGGAGCATCAGGTCGCGCGGCATGGGCGTGAGACCAGGACGCCCGTCCGAGGCGTGCGCAAGGCGACGGCAGCAGCCATGGTGTCGAGCGCGTTCACCGCGCCGCACGCGAGCGAGTTCCTCACCATTGACGTGACTCCGGCCGTGGAGCTCCTGACCCGCCTGCGCGCGGGCAAGGCCTTCTCGGAGCTCAAGCTCACTCCCATGACCCTCGCGGCCAAGGCAGTGCTCATCGCGCTGCGCCGTCATCCCGAGCTGAATGCCCACTGGGACGACGCGACCCAGGAGATCGTCCAATACCACTACGTGAACCGGGGCATCGCCGCCGCGACGCCACGAGGACTGTTGGTTCCCAACGTCAAGGACGCGGACGCCATGGACCTCGCCCAGCTCGCGGCGGCGATTTCGTCCCTCGTCGACTCGGCCAGGGAAGGCCGGACAACCCCGGGCGATCTGGCGGGCGGAACGATCACCATCACCAACATCGGAGTCTTCGGGGTCGACGCGGGGACACCCATCCTGAATCCCGGGGAAGCCGCAATCCTTGCGCTGGGCCAAGTGCGGCGGATGCCGTGGGAGTACCACGGCGAGATCGCGCTCCGGCAGGTCGTGACCCTTTCGCTCTCCTTCGACCATCGGCTGGTCGACGGCGAGCAGGCCTCGCGTTTCCTCGCCGACGTCGGTGCGATCCTGGCCGACCCAGGCATGGTCCTCGCTATGGTGTAGAGCCAGTCAAGCTGGGAGGGGCGCCGTCAGGGCTGCGAGGGCCATCGACTCGAGCAGCTTGCCCGCCGTGCGTCGGGTGGTCCGGCGCACGGAGTGGGGCGTGGAGTTGATGAGCCCGAACACGGCTTGCGCGCGGAGGCGCAGCTCCGCGGCCGAGGCGTCAGGATGCACGTGCGACAGCGTCCGCGCCCACACCTCCACGTACTCGAGCTGGAGGGAGCGCACCGCCGCTTGGTCTTCGGCGGCGAGGCTCGAGAAATCGCGGTCCTGCACCCGGATCACGTCCGGCTTGGAGAGCGCGAAATCCACGTGGAAGGCGACAAGCGCGCGGAGGGCGGCGTCGTCATCGGGCGCGCGATCCTGATCTGGGCCACGCGGATTCGCAGTCGATTCCGCAGGCGCCAAGGCCGCTGCGCGGCCCCCCTTGAGAAGGTCGCGGCTCACCCCGACGAGGAGCGCGCCCAGGACGGCCTGCTTTCCGGCGAAGTGGCGGTAGATGGCGGGGCCGCTGACTCCCACGGCGGCACCGATGTCGTCGAGGGATACGCCGGCGAACCCCTGCGCTGCGAACAGCCCTGCGGCGGCGTCGAGGAGCGCCTGCCGACGCACTGCCTTGGCCTCGCTGCGGGGGCTGGGCATTTCGCTGGGGGCGCTGGCGGCCTCGTTCACGCACGCTCCAGAGTTGTCGGTGGACACCACAGATGATCAAGACTAACTTGGCTTTCAGTTAGTCGTCATTAACCGAATGCGAGGTTCGATGGAGACCCTGGTCAGCCGCATCGATCCGGCGAGCGCTGATTTCGCCAGGAATCACGGCGCGCAGCGGACCCTCGCAGAGGAACTGGCGGGGCGCCTGGCATCGACGGCGCTCGGCGGCCCCGAGAGGTCGCGGGAACGCCACGTGGCGCGCGGAAAGCTCCTGCCGCGCGAGAGGATCGATGTCCTGCTCGACGAGGGATCGCCATTCCTCGAGATCGCACCGCTCGCCGCCTATGGGATGTACGACGACGAGAGCCCCGGCGCGGGCTTGATCGCCGGAATCGGGCTAGTCCACGGTCGCCATGTGCTCGTTATCTCGAACGACGCCACCGTCAAGGGCGGAACCTATTACCCGATGACAGTGAAGAAGCATCTCCGGGCCCAGGAGATTGCCCTCGAGAACCGGCTTCCCTGCGTGTATCTGGTCGATTCGGGTGGCGCGTTCCTGCCCCGTCAGGACGAGGTGTTCCCTGATCGGGAACATTTCGGACGCATTTTCTACAATCAGGCCCGCATGTCCGCGGCGCGAATTCCGCAGATCGCCGCCGTCCTCGGTTCTTGCACGGCCGGCGGAGCGTACGTCCCGGCGATGAGTGACGAGACCGTGATTGTCCGCAATCAGGGGACGATCTTCCTCGGCGGCCCGCCTCTCGTGAAGGCCGCGATCGGCGAGGTCGTCTCGGCTGAGGAGCTCGGCGGGGGAGAGGTCCACGCGAAGATCTCAGGCGTGGCAGACCACCTGGCGGAGAACGACGAGCACGCGCTCGACATCGTCAGGGGCATCGTCGCGACGCTCCCCGCGCCTCAGCGCGCGCCGTGGGACGTGACCATTCCGGTGGAACCGAAGGCCGACCAAGCTGAGCTCTACGGCTGCGTGCCAACAGACGTCAACGCCCGTTATGACGTGCACGAGGTCATTGCGCGGCTCGTCGACGCGAGCGAATTCCACGAGTTCAAGCGCGAGTACGGCGGCACCCTCGTGACCGGGTTTGCGCGGATTCACGGACACCCGGTGGGAGTTGTTGCGAACAATGGAGTCCTTTTCTCCGAATCCGCGCTGAAGGGCGCACATTTCATCGAATTGTGCGATCAACGCGGCATCCCGCTGGTATTCCTGCAGAACATTTCGGGCTTCATGGTGGGTCGCGACTATGAGCGCGGTGGGATTGCCAAGAATGGTGCGAAGATGGTCACTGCGGTTGCCACGACGCGCGTTCCGAAGCTGACCGTGATCATCGGCGGTTCGTTCGGGGCCGGAAATTATTCGATGTGCGGGCGCGCCTATTCGCCGCGCTTTCTGTGGATGTGGCCCGCGAGCCGCATCTCGGTGATGGGCGGAAACCAGGCCGCGAGCGTCCTCGCGACGGTCAAGCGCGATCAGCTCGAAGCAGGCGGCCAAGAATGGGCGCCGGATGACGAGGAGGCCTTCAAGGCACCCATCCGAGAGCAGTACGAGAGCCAGGGGAGCCCGTACTATTCGACCGCTCGGCTCTGGGACGACGGCATCATCGATCCTGCGGATACCCGCCGCGTGCTCGGCATGGCGCTTGACGTGGTCGCCCAGGCTCCTCTGCCCGAGCCCTCGTTCGGCGTCTTCAGGATGTGAGGCCCATGTTCAGCAAAGTGCTGGTAGCCAATCGCGGGGAGATCGCGTGTCGGGTCATCCGGACGCTCCGTCGCCTGGGCATCGCCTCAGTCGCGGTCTACAGCGATGCCGACGGCGGTGCCCGCCACTTGCGTGAGGCCGATGAGGCGGTGCGGATCGGCCCCGCGTCGGCGGCGCAGAGCTATCTGAATATCGAGGCGATTGTCGCCGCCTGCCTCGCGACCGGTGCAGAGGCCGTCCACCCCGGCTACGGCTTCCTCAGCGAGAACGAACTGTTCGCCCGCGCGCTCGAGGAGGCAGGCATCGTCTTCGTCGGACCGAGAGTCGAGGCGCTCTCGGTGATGGGGGACAAGATCCGGGCCAAGACCCATGTGTCGGCCTATGGGGTGCCGGTGGTGCCTGGCGTTGCACGGCCCGGCCTCACCGACGATGAGCTGATGGGGGAGGCCGACGGCGTGGGGTACCCGCTGCTCATCAAGCCCTCCGCCGGGGGCGGCGGCAAAGGGATGCAGGTGGTGGAGTCCGCTGAGGGACTCGCCCCGGCCCTCGCAACAGCGCGCCGCGTGGCTGCGGCTGCCTTCGGGGACGACACCCTCTTCCTCGAACGCCTCATCCGGGCGCCAAGGCACATCGAGGTCCAAGTCCTGGCGGACCAGCACGGGACGACGATCCACTTGGGCGAACGCGAATGTTCTCTCCAGCGGCGCCATCAGAAGGTGATCGAGGAGGCGCCCTCACCCCTCCTCACCGCCGAGACCCGGGAATGGATCGGACGTGCGGCCTGCGATGCCGCTCGAAGCGTCGGCTACACCGGGGCCGGGACGGTCGAGTTCCTCGTGAGCGATGAACGGCCGGATGAGTTCTTCTTTCTGGAGATGAACACGCGGCTGCAAGTCGAGCATCCAGTGACCGAGATGGTGACCGGAGTAGACCTCGTGGAGCAGCAACTCCGCGTGGCGGCCGGAGAGGAACTGGGGCTCAGGCAGGAGGATGTCCGCCTCCACGGGCATGCGATCGAGGCCCGGGTCTACGCCGAAGTCCCGCGCAAGGGCTTCCTCCCAGCGACCGGTCGCGTCGAATTCCTTCGGGAGCCGGCGGGGGAGTCGGTCCGGGTGGACAGCTCGCTCCTCGAGGGGCTCGACATCGGAGCCGACTACGACCCGATGCTCGCGAAGGCCGTTGCCTGGGGCGAAGACCGGGGCCAGGCGCTCGTGGCGCTCGACCGGGCGCTCTCGGACTACGCCGCGCTCGGCGTCGAAACCAACATCGAGTACCTTCGCCTCCTCCTCGCGGACCCCGATGTCCAGGCTGGGCGCCTCGACACGACCCTGATCGAGCGGCGGCTGGAGCATCTCGAGTTCCGCGGACCCCGCGAGGCGGAATTCGCGGCCGCCGCATTGCTGGCCGAGCACATGCGAGAGCGCGATGAGTTCGCAGGCCCCTGGCGGAGAGACGGCTGGCGGCTGGGCGCGGCCGCCCCGCGCCGGGTCACACTCGGAACACCCGACGGCGGCATCGCCACCGTGCAGCTGAGCGGACAGCTGCCCGGCGTGCATCTGAGCGTCGACCGCGGAGTCGAGCGCAAGGCGAGCTTCGCCGTCGTCGGCCATTCCCTCGAACTGGACCTCGACGGCGAGCCGCACGCCTACACCTGGGCCGTCGGCCCGGAAGCCGTGTTCCTCGGCGACCACGGCTGGGCGGTTGCGCTCCCTGTCCTCGACCGCGCCCGGCGCCTCGAGCGGGTGCTCGCAGCTGCCCAGCATCAGGACGGCGAGGACGCGCCGGAAGTTCGCTCGCCGATGCCGGGCACCGTCGTCTCTCTCTCGGTTCAACCCGGGCAGGAGGTGGCACCCGGACAACCGCTCGTGAGCGTGGAGGCCATGAAGATGGAGCACCAGCTTGTCGCAGCAGTGGCCGGGGCCGTTCAGCTGCACGTTTCCGTCGGCGACCTGGTCAAGGCGGACCAGGTCGTTGCGACCGTCATTCCCGCAGAAGATTAGGAGCCATATCAGACGATGAGGAGCCATATATGGTCGACTTCTATCTCGACGACGAGTACCGGGAACTCAGCGAAACGGTCCGGGACTTTGCCGACAACGTCGTAGCGCCTGTCTCTCGGCGGCACGATGAGGAGCACAGCTTCCCCTATGAGATCGTGGCCCAGATGGGCGAGATGGGCTTGTTCGGCCTTCCGTTCCCCGAGGAATACGGAGGCATGGGCGGCGACTATTTCGCGCTGGCCCTCGCACTCGAGCAGCTCGGGCGCGTGGACCAATCAGTGGCGATCACGCTCGAGGCCGGCGTCTCCCTCGGCGCCATGCCCGTCTTCCGTTTCGGCACGGACGCGCAGAAGGAGAAGTGGCTGCCCGATCTAGCCGCCGGCCGGGCGCTCGCGGGCTTCGGCCTGACCGAGCCCGAGGCGGGGTCGGACGCCGGCGGCACCAAGACGACAGCCCGGCTCGACGGACGCGAATGGGTCATCAATGGGGCCAAGGAATTCATCACCAACTCGGGCACCGATATCACCAAGTTCGTCACGGTCACCGCCGTCACCGGCACGTCCGGCACCCCCGAGCGCAAGGAGATCTCCACGATCATCGTGCCGTCGGGTACGCCGGGCTTCCGGGCGGAGAAGCCGTACAACAAAGTGGGCTGGAATGCCTCGGACACCCATCCGCTGTCTTTCCGGGAGGCCCGGGTGCCGGAGGAGAACCTCCTCGGCGAGCGGGGCCGCGGCTATGCGAACTTTCTGTCCATCCTTGACGAGGGCCGGATCGCGATCGCCGCCCTTGCTACGGGCGCCGCCCAAGGCTGCGTGGACCTTTCCGTCAAATACGCCAAGGAACGCAGCGCCTTCGGCACGAACATCGGCAAGTACCAGGCGATCCAGTTCAAGATTGCCCGCATGCAGGCGCGCGCCCACACGGCGCGCCTCTCGTACTACGACGCCGCAGCGCGGATGCTCGCCGGGAAGCCCTTCAAGACCGAGGCCGCCATCGCCAAGATGGTCGCCGGCGAAGCAGCGATGGACAATGCCAGAGACGCCACCCAAGTCTTCGGCGGCTACGGCTTCATCAACGAGTTCACGGTCGCCCGTCACTACCGCGACTCGAAGATCCTCGAGGTCGGGGAGGGCACCACAGAAGTTCAGCTCATGCTGATCGCACGGCAGCTGGGGTTGTAGCTTAGGGGCAACTGCAACCTGAGCTTGTAGGAGGAGGGGCTGTGATCGACAAAGTGGTGGCCACGGTCGAGGAGGCTGTGGCCGACATTTCGGATGGGGCATCGCTCGCCGTCGGCGGGTTCGGCCTGTGCGGAATTCCGGTAGGACTCATCGATGCGCTCCTCCGCCAGGGCACGAAAGACCTCGAAACCATCAGCAACAACTGCGGTGTGGACGATTGGGGTCTCGGTATCCTCCTTTCAGCCGGCCGCATTCGGCGCACCATCAGCTCGTATGTCGGGGAGAACAAGGAGTTTGCGCGGCAGTTCCTCGCTGGCGAGCTTGAAGTGGTGCTCACCCCCCAGGGGACCTTAGCTGAGAAGCTCCGCGCGGGCGGCGCGGGAATTCCCGCCTTCTACACTGCCGCGGGCGTCGGAACTCAGGTGGCCTACGGCGGGCTGCCGCAGAAGTACGACGCCGAAGGGAACGTCGTGAAGGCGTCCTCACCAAAGGAGGTGCGCACCTTCAACGGAGCAGAATATCTTCTCGAGGAATCCCTCAGGCCCGACTTCGGTCTCGTGCATGCTCTCAAAGGCGACCGTCACGGGAATCTCGTGTTCCATGAAACCGCGATGAATTTCAATCCCCTCTGCGCGATGGCAGGCAGAGTCACCATTGCGGAAGTCGAGGAGCTCGTCGAGCCGGGAGAGCTGGATCCCGAGCACGTCCACACGCCGGGCATCTTCGTCCAACGAGTCGTGCACGTTCCCGCCG
>NZ_JBQCGQ010000274.1:0-17191 GCF_051955515.1 Sinomonas sp. | reverse complement strand
ACGACGGCGGCCCCCTCCCCCGCGAGGATCTTCGCCGTGGACGCGCCGATTCCGCGCGAGGAGCCGGTGACGATCGCCGTCTTGCCGGCCAGCGGCGTGCTTTGCGCCGTGCCCTGGTCTGTCATGTCAGTTCCTTCCGTGAACAAGAGGTTCCGCGAACAAGAGGTTCCGCGAACAAGAGGTGACGGTCAGTGGCCCATGCCGAGGCCGCCGTCGACCGGGATGACGGCGCCGGAGATGTAGCCGGCCTCGTCACTCGCGATCCAGCGGACCACGTTCGCCACCTCGTCCGCGTCGGCAAATCGACCGGCGGGGACGCGCGAAAGGTAATCCTTCTGCGTGTCCTCGGGAAGCTCCGCCGTCATGTCGGTCTTGATGAAGCCGGGCGCGACGACGTTGGCCGTGATCCCGCGGGAGCCGAGCTCGCGCGTGAGGGAGCGCGCCAAGCCGACGAGGCCCGCTTTGGACGCCGAGTAGTTGATCTGGCCCGGTGCCCCATAGAGGCCCGACACGGAGGAGATCAGGACCACGCGGCCGCGGCGGAGCCTGATCATTCCCTTGGACGCGCGCTTCACGACGCGGAATGCGCCGGTGAGGTTCGTATCGAGGACCGACGTGAAATCGTCTTCGCTCATCCGGAGCAGGAGCGTGTCCTTCGTGATGCCGGCGTTCGCCACGAGCACCTCCACGGGACCGTGCGCCGCCTCGACCTCTGAGAACGCCCGATCGATCGACGCCTCGTCCGTGACGTCGGCCTGCACGCCCAGAATGCCCTCCGGCAGCTCGCTCGAGGAGCGGTAGGTGACGGCTACCTTGTCGCCGTTCGCCGCGAAGGCCCTTGCGATGGCGAGGCCGATTCCGCGGTTCCCTCCGGTCACGAGGACGCTGCGGGGGACGTGGGCTTCCGTACTCACGGGGCTCCTTCAGGTGTTGGAAATGCGGCTCTACAGTGTTGGGAGTGCGTCCGGGGGCTTGGCTGCGGAGCGATCCGGGCAGCACTGGTCTGTCGAGAATCCTAGCGGCACGTCCCGTGCCCTGGCGCCTCGAGCCGGGAGATGAGCGCGGCATGACAGCAGGATTCGCCCGCCCGGAGGCCCGGTGGGACAATGGACGGACGGGAACAATGATGAAAAGACTGACTGACGGGACGGGAACCGGGCCGGAGGACGAGCGGACCTCCGATGATCCGGAAGTCCACAGCATCACCACCGCGGCCCCGGGGCACAGCGAGGACATGCACAAGCGCATGGTCCGCTATGCCACGGCGATGGGCATCCGCATGGTCTGCATCATTCTGCTCTTCGTTGTGGACGGCTGGTTCAAGCTGATCGCCGTCGCCGGCGCCGTGTTCCTTCCGTGGGTTGCCGTGGTCATCGCCAACGCACAGGACACGGCGGAGACGACGAGCGACTCCCTGCTCGACACCCCGCCCGTGGCCGAGCTCGAGGCCGGCGCGGCCGGGCGCGCCGACGACGTGGTGCTGGACGGGGAAGTCGTGGACGACACCGAGGAAGACGATCGGGGCACAGAGGAGAAGAGCGCGTGAGCTTGCTGGGAATGGTGCCGGACGAAGGTCCGGAGGCTGCAGTGTGCTCCCGAAAGGGCTGCCGCAGCCAAGCCGAATGGCAGCTCCTCTGGAACAACCCCCGGATCCACACCCCCGAGCGTCGCAAGGTCTGGCTTGCCTGCGGCGAGCATCGCGACTGGCTCGAGGACTACCTCAAGACCCGCCTGCTGTGGCGCGAGACCATCCCTCACGCGCAGTCGGCCAGGGACGGAGCACGCTGACGTGTATCGGTTCCTCTTCTCACGCCGCTGGCTCACGTACTTGGGCCTCGCCATCCTCTTCGCCGTCGCCTGCGTGCTGCTCAGCCGGTGGCAGATGTCCCGGCTTGCCGAGACCCAGGCCGTCATCGACCTCGTGAATCGGAACTATGACGCAGCCCCGGCGCCCTTCCACGACGCGTCCCCGCAGTTCGAGCACCTCGCCAGCGACCACGAATGGGAGCAGGTGAGCCTTCACGGCTCGTATCAGCCGGCGGACACCCGCGTGGTACGCAACCGACCCCTCAACGGGCAGCCGGGCTACGAAGTGGTGGTGCCGTTCAGGCTCGACTCGGGCCAGACGGTGATCGTGGACCGCGGATGGCTGCCGATCGGCAATCAGGAACAGGGCCGTCCTGACTCCGTGCCAGCGCCGCCGTCGGGCGAGGTGTCCGTCGTCGTGCGGCTGCGGCCCAGCGAGCCCACTCTCGATCGCGGCGCGCCATCGGGCCAGCTCGCCTCCATCGACCTGCCCACCTACGCGGGCCAGCTGAAGTATCCCGTGCTCACCGGATCGTATGGATTGATGGCGAGCGAGACTCCCGCCGCGGCCACGACCCCGACCGCCCTGCCGAAGCCCCAGCCCGACGACGGAACCCACCTCTCATACGCGCTGCAGTGGCTCGCCTTCGGCGTGCTGATGTTCATCGGCTTCGGATACGCCGCGCGCCAGCATGCGCGCAATCGCGCCATCGATGCCGCCGCCGAGGCAGCGGAGGCTGCCGAAGCGGCTCGGGGCCGGGGCGAAGATCACACCGAGGCCGAGCAGGCGGCCGACCATGCTGCTGCCCGCGCGGCACGCTTCGTCCCGAAGAAGCGGCGGAAGCCCACCGCCGAGGAGGAAGAGGACGCCATCCTCGACGCCCAGGGCTACCGGTGAGCGGATCGCAGAAGGGCGACCGGGCCGCCGTCGACCGCGTGCGCCGGGCGCTGCTCGCCGCCGGCCTGCAGGACAGCGTGCGCACGTTCGACGAGGACGTTCCCACCGCCGCCGCGGCCGCGGAAGTGCTCGGCTGCGAACTCGGGGCGATCGCGAACAGCCTCGTCTTCGAGGTCGACGGCGACCCCCTGCTGATCCTCGCGAGCGGGGCTGCGCGGGTCGACACGAAGCTGGTCGCGAGGCAGCTCGGGTCGGGGAGGATCCGTCGAGCCAGCGCCGACTTCGTCTTCGCGCACACCGGTCAGCGCGTGGGCGGCGTCGCACCCGTGGGGCATCCGCAGCCGCTCCGCACGCTCATCGACCTGCAGCTGAAGGCCTACCCGCTCCTGTGGGCGGGTGCGGGAGACCATCAGTCGATGCTGTCCGTCACGTATGAGGACCTCGCCCGCGTGACAGGCGCCGAACCGCTGGAGGTCCGCTGACGCCTACGCGAGCGTGATCAGGTCGAGGTAGTCCGCGCTCCAGAGGTCCTCGACGCCGTCCGGCAGGAGGACGACTCGCTCGGGGTTGAGCGCCTCGACGGCCCCCTCGTCGTGGCTCACCATGACGACGGCGCCCTTGTACGTCTTGAGGGCCCCGAGGATCTCGCGGCGGCTCGCCGGGTCGAGGTTGTTGGTCGGCTCGTCGAGCAGGAGGACGTTCGCGCTCGACGCCACAATCGTGGCCAGGGCGAGGCGGGTCTTCTCCCCTCCCGAGAGCACTCCGGCGGGCTTGTCCACGTCATCGCCCGTGAACAGGAACGAGCCGAGGATGCCGCGGACATCCGCGTCCCCGAGATGATCGGGGGCGGCACGGCGCATGTTCTCCAAGACCGAGCGGTCAGGATCGAGGGTCTCGTGCTCCTGCGCGTAGTACCCGACCTTGAGTCCGTGGCCCGGATGGATCTCGCCCGTGTCCGGCGAGTCGACCCCCGCAAGCATCCGGAGAAGGGTCGTCTTGCCTGCGCCGTTGAGCCCGAGGATCACCACCCGCGAGCCCCGGTCCACCGCGAGGTCGACGTCGGTGAAGATCTCCAGCGAGCCATACGACTTCGAGAGTCCCTCGGCCTGGAGGGGGGTCTTTCCGCAGGGGGCAGGCTCCGGGAAGCGCAGAGCGGCAACGCGATCCGACACGCGTTCCTCCGCGACGCCGGCCAGCAGACGCTCCGCCCGCTTGGCCATGTTCTGCGCCGCGACCGCCTTCGTTGCCTTGGCACGCATCTTGTTCGCCTGATCGAGGAGGACCTGGGCCTTCTTCTCGGCGTTCGCGCGCTCCCGCCGCCGCGCCCGTTCGTCGGTCTCGCGCTGGGCGAGGTAGCGCTTCCAGCCCATGTTGTAGACGTCGATCACCGCGCGGTTCGCGTCGAGGTGGAAGACCTTGTTGACCGTCGCCTCGAGCAGCTCGACATCGTGGGAGATCACGATGAGCCCGCCCTGATGCGCCTTCAGGAACTCCCGCAGCCACGCGATGGAGTCGCCATCGAGGTGGTTGGTGGGCTCGTCGAGGAGAAGGGTGTCCGCCGCTGAGTAAAGGATCCTTGCCAGCTCGACGCGTCGCCGCTGGCCGCCGGAGAGCGTGCGGAGCGGCTGGTTGAGAATGCGCTCGGGGAGCGCGAGGTTGGCGGAGATCGCGGCGGCCTCGGCCTCGGCTGCATAGCCGCCGCCCGCGAGGAACTCCGCCTCGAGGCGGTCGTAGCGGGCCATCGCCTTGCGCTGAATGGCCGCGTCACCGCTGGCCATGGCCGCTTGGGTCTCGCGCAGCTTGCGGACGACGACGTCGAGCCCGCGCGCTGACAGGATGCGGTCGCGCGCGAGCTGCTCCATGTCCGGGGTCCGCGGGTCCTGCGGCAGGTAGCCGATCTCGCCGCTGCGCGTGACCGTTCCAGCAGCCGGGATCCCCTCGCCCGCCAGGACGCGCGTGAGGGTGGTCTTGCCGGCACCGTTGCGCCCCACGAGGCCGATCTTGTCGCCCTTGTCGATCCGGAACGTCACACCGTCCATGAGCAGGCGCGCGCCGGCGCGGAGTTCGAGGTCCTGAACAGTGATCACGTAAGGAGGGGCCTTTCGGGGGGTGCGCGGCCCGGACTGGGCCTCATACCATGCTAGCCGCCGAAACCCCCGTGCCTTTCCCCTGCCCTGCGCTCTGGGCCTCCGCCCGCGCCTTCTCCAACGGTTGCCGTCCGCCGTTCCCCTGCACTTCAGCCTGCTTCCCGAGCCGCTCGCGCTGAGGCACGACGACGTACTTCGGGTCGCGTGTGGAGGCCCGGCCAGCTTCGAACACGCCGAAGCGGAGGAGAGCTGAGCCCGCGGCCAGGGTCAGCCCGCCGAGCACGCTCACGGCCCGCGACCTGCCCCCGCCGAGCGCGAGCCCGACCGCACCACCGACCGTGCAGGCCTTCGAGAGCCGCAGCAGTCTTCCTGCCTTGCCCGTGTGCAGCGTCTCGGTGGAGAGGTGATCCCTGCGCTCCATGATGAGGCTCATGGCAGTTTCCAGCGCCGCGCCCCCGACAGCCATCCGTCGTGCCGGTCCCGCCTCCGCGACGGGCGAGAGGGCTGCGGCGACGCCGCCGGCCGATGCCGCAGCCGACCCGGCGAACACGAACGGCAGAACGTCATGGGCGTCGTGCCAGGTGGGCACCGCGGTGTCCCCGATCAGGACTGCGGTGTAGGTCGCGACTCCCGTCCCGGCCACGGCGGCGCCGAGGCCTGCCAGGCGCCCGGCTCGCGGCAGGAGGCCGAGCACATTGGAAGCTGCTGTCGCCCCAGCGAGCGGACCGTAGACCGAGAGGATCCACGAGCCGACGCTCATCGGCGAGGTCGGCTTTGCGACCCGGAGCATGTTGAGGAACCTGTCAGGGCGTCCGAGGTCGTGGACCAGCGCGACGACCGATGCGGAGATCGCGGTGAGGGCCGTGAGCTTGGCCGACCGTTCGAGCCCCGGACGCCCGCTGTGCTGCGCGCCCGCAGCGAGGAGCGACGAGGCCCCCGCGAGGCCGCCGGCGAAGATGTAGCCGGCAATGTCCAGAGCTTCCCACGTAGGCTCTTTGAGGATAGGCCGACCGTAGTAGGACGTGAATTCCTCCTTCTGCCGCCGCGGGCTCACTTCTTCGCTCCCCAGAACGCGAGGGCCGCCCCGGCCAGAAGGCCAGCCGCGGCGCCTGCCGCACGCTTCCACATCGCCGGCAGGTCCCTCGTGGTCACGATGGGATCCGGGGGAAGTCCGTACGTCTCGGGTTCATCCAGGAGGAGGAAGAACGCCCCGTCGCCGCCCACCCCGTTGTCCGGGTCACGCCCGTAGAGCTGGGCGTTCTCCTCGCCGCGCTCCTTCAGCTCTTCGAGGCGCGCGTCAGCCCGCTCGCGCAGCTCATCGAGCTCCCCGAACTGGATCGACTTGGTGGGGCAGGCCTTCGCGCAGGCCGGCTCCTCGCCGGCCTCGAGGCGGTCATAGCACATGGTGCACTTGAAGGCCCGGCCGTCGCCCTTGCGCTGGTCGATGACACCGTAGGGGCACGCGGAGACGCAGTAGCCGCAGCCGTTGCAGATGTCCTGCTGAACCACGACCGTTCCGTGCTCAGTGCGGAAGAGCGCGCCCGTGGGGCAGACATCGAGGCAGGCCGCGTGGGTGCAGTGCTTGCACACATCCGAGGACATGAGCCATTTGACGCCGTCGTGAGCGGACGGATCGGTCGCGGGCACCTGCTTCTCGATGAACGCCACATGGCGCCAGGTGTTGGCTCCGAGGGCGGACGTGTTGTCGAAGGACTCTCCCGTGATCTGGAGATCCGTGTCGGCCGGGACGTCGTTCCACTCCTTGCAGGCGACCTCACAGGCCTTGCACCCGATGCACAGGCTCGTGTCGGTGAAGAAGCCCTTGCGGGGAACCCCCAGCGAAGGCATCCCGAGTTGGGTGACGCTCATGCCCTGACCCCTTCCATGCCGGTGTGCTCATCAAGGCCGGTGTGCGCATCTATGCCCGCGCGCCGGCGGTAGTCGGCAACCAGGCCAAGCAGGTCGCCGCCTCGGGGCCGGCGGCCGGGCCGGATGTCCACAGTGAGCGCCTTGACCTCCTGGATATGGACGTTCGGATCCATGGAGATCGAGGAGAGCTCATTCATGGCATCGCCCCGGCTCAGCCCATTCGGGCCCCAGTGGTACGGCATGCCGATCTGATGGACCGTCCGGCCCTGGACGCGGAGCGGCTTCATCCGGTCCGTCACGAGGACTCGTGCCTCGATGGCCCCACGGGCCGAGACGAGCGTGGCCCAGTCCCGGTTCGTGAGCCCGCGTTCGGCGGCGAGGGCCGGCGAGACTTCGCAGAAGGACTCCGGCTGCAGTTCCGCCAGATACGGGAGCCAACGGGTCATCGCACCCGCGGTGAAGTGCTCGGTCAGCCGGTACGTGGTCAGCACGTAGGGGTAGACGTCGGCGCCCGGCTGATTCCCGCTCGGGTGGTACCGGTTGCCCTCCCTGGGCAGGAGCTTGCGCAGGGGATTCCTCTGCTGGCCGTACAGCGCGTTCTCGAAGGGCGACTCTTGCGGCTCGTAATGTGTGGGCATCGGACCGTCGACGAGGCCCGCCGGCGCGTAGAGCCACCCCTTGCCGTCGGACTGCATGATGAAGGGATCGGTGCCGGAGAGCGCGTCTGGCCCCTTCGCGTCCTTGGGCGGCCGGTACGACGGCGGCTTGGTCGGCTCGAAGTCGGGAACGTCGTCGCCGGTCCACTCGCCGGCCTCCTCGTCCCACCAGACGAGCTTCTTCCGCTCGCTCCACGGCTTCCCCTCGGGATCCGCCGAGGCGCGGTTGTAGAGCTCACGGCGGTTGGCAGGCCATGCCCAGCCCCATTCACGGCTCGAGACTGTCTGCTCGGTGTGGGGCTTGCGTCGCGCCGCCTGATTGACGCCGTCAGCCCTGCAGCCGCAGTAGATCCAGCAGCCGCATGACGTGGAGCCGTCATCCTTGAGCTGGGTGTAGGCAGACAATGGCGAGCCGTCCGCCGCCTTCCCGTTGATCTCGGCGAAGACCGCATCAGCGTCGGGCTCGTCCTGTGTGCCCACCGTCGGGTAATCCCAGGTGTGGTCGAGCACGGGCCTGTCGGCGTCGTCGGCCGATCCTTCGAGAAGCTTGCGGATCCGCTTGCCCAGATGCCAGATGAACCACAGGTCGCTCCTGCGGTCGGCTTCGGGCTCGATAGCCTGGTCGCGCCACTGCACGAGCCGGTTGGTGTTCGTGAAGCTCCCGGCCTTCTCGGTGTGGGCGGCAGCGGGGAAGAAGAAGACCTCCGTGGCGATGTCCTCGGTGCGCAGCTCGCCGGTGGCGATCTCCGGGCCGTCCTTCCACCACGTGGCGCTCTCGATGAGGGAGAAGTCTCGGACCACAAGCCAGTCGAGCTTCGACATGCCGAGACGCTGGAGGTGGGTGTTCGCGGACCCCACAGCCGGGTTCTCCCCCATGAGGAAGTACCCCTTGCAGATGCCCTCGAGCTGGGCGTTGACCGTGTCGTACGTGCTGTGGCTGCCTGTGATGCGCGGGAGATAGTCGAAGCAGAAGTCGTTCTCCGCCGTCGCGGCGTCCCCCCACCACGCCTTGAGCAGGCTGACGGTGTAGGCCCGCATGTTGGCCCAGAAGCCGCCCTTCGCAGAGTCCGCCTCGATGTAGCCGTCCAAGTCGAGGTGCTGTTCGGCGTGAGGCGTCGGCAGGTAGCCGGGCAGCAGGTCGTACAGCGTCGGGATGTCGCTCGAGCCCTGGATGCTCGCGTGGCCGCGGAGGGCCATGATCCCGCCCCCGGGGCGTCCGATGTTGCCGAGAAGGAGCTGGAGGACGGAGGCGGTGCGGATGTACTGGGTGCCGGTGGTGTGCTGCGTCCAGCCCACGGCGTACGCGAACGCCGTCGTCCGCTCTCTGCCCGAGTTGGTGGTGATCGCCTCGGCGACCTCCTCGAACAGCGCCTGCGGCACGCCGCACACCTGCTCGACCATCTCCGGCGTGTAGCGGGAATAGTGCCGCTTGAGCACCTGGAAGACGCAGCGCGGATCCTGGAGGGACTCGTCCCGCCGCCATTCTCCATGGACGCCCGGGCCGCCCGACCCGTGCGACTGGGGATGCGACGACTCGCCGAGCGCGCTCCCCTGCTCCTGGAGATGCGAATCGCGCTCGCCGGACGAGGCCGCCGCATACCCGCCCTCGTACTGCCATGTCTCCGTGCTGTAGGTGGAGTGCTCAGCGTCGTAGCCGGAGAACAGACCGTTCAGATCCTCGGTGTCCTGGAAGTCCTCGCGGAGGATCGTAGCCGCGTTCGTGTAGTTCACCACGTATTCGCGGAAGTACGCATCGTGCGTGATGACCCAGTTGATGAGCCCGCCGAGGAACGCGACGTCGGTGCCGGCCCGGATCGGCACGAACGTGTCCGCCATGGCGCTCGTCCGCGAGAACCGGGGATCGACATGGATGATCTTGGCTCCGCGCTCCTTCGCCTCCATGACCCACTGGAAGCCGACCGGATGGGCCTCGGCGAAGTTCGAGCCTTGGATGATGATGCAGTCGGCGTTCTGAAGATCCTGGAGATACGTGGTCGAGCCGCCACGGCCGAAGCTCGTGCCGAGGCCGGAGACGGTGGAGCTGTGGCACACCCGCGCCTGATTCTCGACCTGGACGATGCCCAACGCCGTGAACAGCTTCTTGATGAGGTAATTCTCCTCATTGTCGAGCGTGGCCCCGCCGAGGCTCGCGACCCCCATGGTCCGACGGGTGCGGATGCCGTCGACATCCCACTCCCACGTGTTGCGTCGAGTCTCGACCACGCGCTGGGCCACCATGTCCATCGCGGTCTCGAGATCCAGCCGCTCCCAGTCCGTCCCATGCGGCTTGCGGTAGAGGACGTATTTCTCCCGGGAGTCCCCCGTGGTCAGCTGGAGCGACGCCGAGCCCTTCGGGCAGAGCCGCCCGCGGCTGATCGGTGAATCGGGGTTTCCCTCGATCTGGATGACCTGCTCGTCTTTGACGTAGACCCTCTGCGCGCACCCGACGGCGCAGAAGGGGCACACCGAGGGGACCACCCGATCTGCCGTCTCGATCCGCGCCTTCAGATTCTCGGTGGCGCGGGATTTCGCCGCGTGGTGGCGGCCTGTCGGATCGTGCTCCAGAAACTGCCGCAGAACCGGCCACTGCAGCGGACTTGCCATGGGAAACCCCTCCCAGCCTCGGACCGCCGTCGCGTGATCTCTGTCACGCGGCGCACGGGAGCCATACTAGCCCTGCCCTCTACGTGCCCCGCCAGACCTCAGATCAACCATGCGAGATTTCTGGCGTGGGATCGCAGGCGCGGTTCAGCCGGAATCGCCCTCCCGGACCAGAAGGCCCTCGTTCTCCTCGATGGCCGAAAGTGCCAGCTCCTTGTAGCCGACCGACTCGAAGAGCACCGTGAGGCGGTCGGGCTCGACCCCCATAACCATGCCCGGCCCCCACTCACGGTGGCGCACCTGGGACTGCATCGACCAACCGCCGGGCGTCGCAGCCTCGCGTTCTTCGGCCTCCTGCGCGCTTCCTTCCTCCTTGCACCGATCGCAGTTTCCGCACCAGGCGGCCGCTTCCTCGCCGAAGTAGTTCAGGAGCCACTGGCGCCGGCAGACATCGGTCTCGGCGTAGCCGCGCGCCATCTCCACCCGAGACTCGTCGATCCGATGCCGTGCCTCATCCGCTTCCCGTGCGCGCTCGATCGCGTCGTCCGGGCTGAGGTTCCCCACGGACCGATATCCGGCGCGCGATGCGACCACGCAGCCGCTGTGCTCGAGCAGGCTCACCGCGCGCGCCTGGGCGCGAGGCGTCAGACCGGTCTCGGTTCGCAGCGCAGCGGACCGGAGCGGCCCGCGAGCGCGGATGGCTTCATAGCTGGCGGCGACGTTGTCCTCGTCGAATGACTTCCCAGCGAAGAATCGCTGGAGTCCCAGATCTTCCGCGCGGTAGTGGAGAACGGCGAGCGCGGGATCGCCGTCACGGCCTGATCGGCCAATCTCCTGATAGTAGCTGTCGAGCGAATCAGGGATGTCGGCGTGGACCACGAAGCGTACGTCAGGCTTGTCGATTCCCATGCCGAAGGCCGTCGTGGCGACGACGACGTCCAGTTCGTTGTCGAGGAACCGCTGGTGGACCTCGGCGCGGTCGCTGGCCTTGCGCCCTGAGTGATAGGCCGCCGCCCGGACGCCGCGCTCAACAAGCTCACGTGCGTACTCCTCGGTGTTCCGGCGCGTGGCCACATAGAGCAGGCCGGGACCCTCGAGCTCGGCGACCTGCTCGATGACCGCGGCCCGCTTCCCTGCCTCGCTCTCGTGCCTGACCACCGCCAGTTCGATGTTGGGCCGGTCGAAGCTCTGGATCATCACGAGCGGGTCCCGAAGGCCCAGCCGCTCGACGATTTCGGCTCGGGTGTGCGGGGTGGCCGTGGCGGTCAGCGCGACGACGGGAGGCCGCCCGAGCTTCTGCAGCACATCGCCGAGGAGGAGGTAGTCCGGACGGAAGTCGTGGCCCCACGAGGAGATGCAATGAGCCTCATCCACCACGAAGAGAGCCAGCCGTAGGCCGGTCAGGCGCTCCACTGTCTGTTCGCGGGCCAGCTGCTCAGGGGCGAGGAAGGCGAACCGCACGTCGCCGCGTTCGATCGCTTCCCACGCGGCCTTCTCTGCGCGCCCGCCGAGGGTCGAGTTGAGGGCCACAGCCCGCTCGGCGCCGAGGCTTTCGTTGATGCCATCCACTTGGTCCCGCTGGAGGGCGATGAGCGGGCTCACCACGAGCGTGACGCCGTCGAGCGCCGCGCCGGGGATCTGGTAGATCGCCGACTTCCCGTGGCCAGTGGGCATGACGGCCAGGACGTCCCGCCCCCTAGCAGCTGCCTCAACCGCTTCGAATTGGCCCTCCCGCCACGAGTCGATGCCGAAGTTCTGGCTGGCAAGGCGAAGAAGTCGCTCCGAATCGAGGTCCTGCACACCGTATTGCTGAGCGCCGTCCTGTGACATTCGCTGAAGCCCGCTAGTAGGAGATCAGCTTGACCAACTCGCCCACCTGGTCCTCGGAGAGGCTTCGGGCTATGTCGGCCTGGGACACCATGCCCACGAGGTCGTGGCCGTCGATGACTGGGAGGCGGCGGACGCGGTGCTCCTCCATCGTCTTGATCGCCTCTTCGACACTGTCGTCGGCGCCGATCGTGATGGGCCTGCCCTCGCCTAGGCTCCCCGCCGTCGTCGTCCGTGGGTCTCCGCCTTCGGCGAGGCACTTGATCACAATGTCACGATCGGTCACAACACCCTTGAGCCGATTGTCCTCCCCGCAGATGGGCAGGGCCCCGACATCGAGGTCTCTCATCTTCCGGGCGGCGACCTCAAGTGTCTCGTTCTCGCCGACGCACTCGGCTCCCGGAGTCATGATCTCGCGCGCGGTCGTCATCGCTCTCTCCTGTCGCCGTTTCTCCTCGCCCCCGCCCTGTCCGCGGATGCCATCCACGGGTTACCCTCCGGGCAGGGTCGAAAACTCGACATGACTTGTGGCGCCTCACCAAGGTGGAGGGGTTGGCCTTGGTGGGGCGCCTACAAAATGACGGACGACGGCGATGCGTAGCCTTCACAGTCAGAAGAACCCAGCTGCCGGGAGACCTTGGAGGGAACCATGAGCCAGAAGACCGCCCACAGCGGGCCGACGTCGTCCCGTCCGCGCCGGGCGTGGGATGCCCAGTCGCTGGCCCTCGTCGCCGTGTTCGCGGCCCTCATCGCCGCGTCGGCCATCGTCCCCGGCAGTCCCGTGGGGAGCTTCGGCGTTCCCATCACGCTTCAGACTCTCGCCGTGGCGCTCACAGCGCTCGTGCTCGGAGGCACCCGGGCTGCGGCCGCCGTCGGCCTCTATCTCATCCTCGGCTTCGTGGGCCTGCCCATCTTCTCCGGAGGCCGCGCTGGCCTCCAGATCCTCGCCGGCGGATCAGCAGGCTACATCGTGGCGTTTCTGGTGGGGGCGTTCCTGCTCGGTCTGCTCGCCGAGCGCATCATCCGACGGGCGTCAGCTGCGCGACGCGGCGCCTGGTTCTTCGTCGCTGCGACCGTGGTGTCCGTCGTCGTCATCCACTCCCTCGGTGTGCTCGGGATGATGGTGAACCTCAAGCTCTCGTGGCAGGCCGCCTTCCTCGCGGATCTCGCGTACTACCCCGGCGATCTGCTCAAGAACGCGGTGGCTGCCCTGGCTGCTACAGCGGTCCACCACGCATTCCCTGACGTCCTCGTGAGGAGGGTCAAGCAGGCGTGAGCCGGATCGAGCTCGAGGACGTCCGGGTTGCCGTCGCGCTCGACGCCGATGCAGGGCCGCGCGAGAAGGTTGTCCTCGACGGGATCTCCATTGCGCTGACGGAGCGCCGCGTTGCGGTGATCGGAGCCAACGGCTCCGGGAAGTCGACACTGCTGCGCCTGCTGAATGGACTGGTTGAGCCTTCCTCGGGCACGGTCGTCGTCGATGGGCTCGACACCGTCCGTGATGGCAGGGCCATTCGGCAGCACGTGGGCTTCGTCTTCACTGACCCCCTCTCTCAGCTCGTCATGCCGACCGGCCGCGAGGACATCGAGCTCTCCCTGCGGCGCCGCCATCGGAATCGCCTCGACAGGGCAGCCGCGGCTCAGGAGGTCCTCGACCGCTTCGGACTCGGGCGGCTCGCGGACCAGAGCGTCTACGAACTCTCCGGCGGCGAACGCCAGCTGATGGCGCTTGCCGCCGTGCTCGCGGTCGACCCGGAGGTCCTCGTCCTCGACGAGCCGTCCACCCTCCTCGATCTCCGCAATCGGGAGCTTCTCCGCAAGGCCCTCGCCTCACTCCCCCAACAGGTGATCCTCTCGACCCACGACCTCGAACTCGCGCTCGACGCCGAACGCGTTCTCGTCGTCGAGTCCGGAAGGATCGCGTTCGACGGGGAGCCCGCCGAGGCCGTCCGCCACTACCGCGCGCTCAGCGGTGCGGGAACAGGGCCACGCTGATGCGCGACCGGACCCGCGGCGGCGTCCTCGCGGGCTTTGTCCCGGGCGACTCGTGGCTGCACCGCACGCCCCTATGGGCGAAGTTCCTCGGCGTGCTCCTCGCCGGAACGGCCAGCTTCGTGCTGCTTGATTGGCGTGCTTCGGCGGGAGCGGTCTTCGCCGTGGTAGCCGCCTGGCTCACGGCTGGCCTCGGCGTGCGGCGTCTCCTCGCGTCGTGGAGAGTCCTGCTCCCTCTGCTCGCGGTCCTCGGCGCCTTCCAGTGGTGGCAGCTGGGGCCAGCGACGGCGGCGCGGATCGTCCTGAATCTCCTGCTGTGCTTCGTCGCGGCCGGGCTGCTCACCGCGACCGTCCCCCTGCGCGAAATGCTCGACGGTGTCGCCGGGCTCGCGCGTCCGCTGCGGCGCCTCGGCGCGGACCCCGAGAGGTTCGCCTTGGCGATCGCCATCATGATCCGCAGCATTCCGGTGCTCGCTGGTGCGTTCGCCGAGGTCGGCGACGCAGCGCGGGCCCGCGGGCTTGAGCGCAACCTCCGCGCGCGGACCATTCCGGTCGTCCTCTCGGCTGTGGCCTACGGGCGCCGGACCGGAGAAGCGCTCGCGGCTCGCGGACTCGGAGAACCCGACGAGTGAGTGAGGTGGCCACGCATGTGGCGAGAGGTGGCCACGCGTCAGGTGAGAGGTGGCCACGCGTCAGAGGCGGCGCGTTTCGAACAGCACCGCGGTTCCGAGGCCGCCCGCGGAACTGATCATCGCCAGGCAGAGCGAGCCGTCCGGCAGGGACTGGGCGCGGGCGAGCAGCCGCACGACAGACACCGCGCCCGAGGCTCCGTAGGCATGACCGAGCGCGAGGGAGCCACCGTGGATGTTGAGGACGGCGTCGGCGGCGTCTTCCGTGAGGCCTATCCGGTCCGTGCAGGCCAAGACCTGGCCGGCGAAGGCTTCGTTGAATTCGACGGCGGCGAGTTCCTCGACCGTTGCGCCATGCTCCGTGAGCAGTGCCTCAGCCGCCGCAGCTGCACCGACGCCGAGCCGCCTCGGGTCGACGCCGGAACTCGCCGAACCGAGGAACGCGAGCGCTGCGCGGCCGGGAACCAGCGCCAATCTGTCGGCATCGACCACGACGACGGCCGCAGCCCCGTCAGCATCGAAGCACGAGTTGCCGGCCGTGACGGTCCCCCCGGCAACGAACGCGGGAGGGAACCGTGCCAGGATGCGATCGTCGAGGCGGCTCCGCGGCCCGTTGTCCGCCCGAACCCACCCTACGGACGTGCGCACAGGGACGATTTCCGCGCTGAACGCACCGGTGGACGCTGCGTCGAGCGCCCGGCGATGGCTCCGCAGCGCCAGCGCGTCCTGACGCTCGCGGGGCACGCCCGCCTCGCGCGCAACGGTCTCTGCCGCGATCCCCATATCAGGGTCGCTGTCCGCGCCTGACCGGGTCGGCGCATGCTGGGCGCGCGAGTAGAAGGCGATGTCGCCGTCGGGCGTGCGATGTCCGCGCACCGGGGCCGTACTGATGGACTCCGCGCCGCCCGCAACATAGGCGAGTCCTGCGCCCGCCTGAATCAGGCGGCAGGCGAGGACGACAGCGTCGAGCCCCGACCCGCATTGGCCGTCCACGGTCAATCCTGGGACTGTCTCGGGGAAGTCGGCCTCGAGCGCGGCGAGCCGGGCGAGATTCCCTCCGCCTCCCGCGGCGTTGCCCACGATGACCTGGGCGAGCTCCTCCCCTGCCAGCCCAGAGTCCTCCCGGACGGCCCGCAAGACCGGGGCCAGCAGCTCGTGGACTCGTAGCCCGGCGAACGCTGTGCCAGCCCGGATGAGTGGCGTGCGCCGCCCGGCGATGACCAGTGGCGGTGTTCTAGGCGAGCTTCCGGGCACGGACATCCCCTTCGAGGACCCATTGCTGGAACAGGGCGCGGCTCAGTTTGCCGCGTTCAGTCACCGGCAGCTCGTCCAGCTGGAAGTACTGCAGCGGGCGCTTGGCAGGGGGGAGCCGTCCTTCGAGCCCCGCCCGCAGCTGGAGCTGGCAGAGACCGGCGTGGGCGGGCACCACACCTGCTACCACGCGCTGTCCACGGACGTCGTCGGGGATGCCCGCCGCCACTACCTCCGCGACGCCAGGCAGCATCGCCAGCGCAGCCTCGACCTCATGGGGATAGACGTTCTGACCGCCCGTGTTGATCATGTCCTGCGTCCGGCCCAGGACGTGCAGTTCGCCGTCCCGCACGTACCCCTGATCGCGGACGGTGCACCATTCTCCGAGCCGGGTGAAGGCCTGGCCGTCGTCTCCCCACACGTAGCCCTCGCTCACGAGGCCGCCGCGGACGCAGATGTTGCCTGTCTCGCCGTCGGCAACCGGGCCGCCGTCGTCGTCAAGGATGGCGAGATCCACCCCGGGGAACGCACGCCCGACGCCGGTGCCCACCTCTGAAGGACGCTCCCCCGGCTCGTGAGCCCTCGCCGCGACGAAGCTCAGCTCCGACGCGCCGTAGTACTCCCACACCGCAGCGTTCGGTGCCCATCTCATGGTGGCCTCCAGCGTGCGGCGGTCGAGCTTCTGCCCGGAGCAGACGATCGCGCTGATGCCGCTCGCATCGACGTCGCCCGCAAGGCCGCGCTCGGCGAGAACCCGCAGCATGGTCGGGACGAGCACGAGCCGGGTGATCGAAGCCCGTCCGATTTCCACATGGGCGTCGCCGACATCGAAGTGCGGCAGCATATGGAATGACGCCCCGGCGAAGAGGCATTCGGAGAGAGTGTAGAGGTTGAGGCTCGCAGAGAGCGGTCCGGGGGCCAGCACGCGATCGTCGGGGCTGAGGCCGAACAGGGAAATCGATGCTTCGAACGAGCGGCGCCAGGACCCACGGGTGCGCGAGAACGCCTTCGGCACAGACGTGGTGCCGGAGGTCAGGCCGACCAGGAACGAGGCATCGTCATCGCCATCCTCGAGTTCGGTCGGCGCCGGCATGGACGCCCGCCAGCGTTGGGTGAGCCGTTCCCTGACCTCAGCCGTGAGCTCCGCGGGCCAGAGAGGGTCCAGAACGGCGCATTCCCGCCGCCCTGCGACTCCTGCCGCCCACCGAGCCGCGAACTGCACGCCATTGGGCTCCTGCAGGATCCGGACATCCTCGCCAGAGCGCGCCAGCTGCCCCGCCCGATCGGCGAGTTCGCTCCACGACAGCCGCTGGCTTCCGCAGACCACGGCGACGTCGTGCGGCTTCTCCGCCGCCCACGCCGAGATTCGGTCCAGAAATGGCATCCACTCAGTCTACGAAACCGCGCTCCGTTAAGGCGCGGTACGTGAGCTACGATGACGCCCGACCTCGGTATCACACGGCCCGACCTCGGCGCCACACGGCCCGACCTCGGCGCGGGGGGCGGCCGCCCGGGGGGGGGCGGGGGGGGGGGCCGGGCCGGGGGGGGCCGGGGGGGGGGGGTGTGTGGGCACCG
>NZ_JBQCGQ010000273.1:0-16096 GCF_051955515.1 Sinomonas sp. | reverse complement strand
GAGCTCGAGATGATGCGCGACAAGAACGACAACGTCGTGGTCGTGTGCTCGATCGAGAACTTCGACCCGGTCGGCGTCCACACCGGTGATTCAATTACCGTGGCCCCCGCCCTGACCCTCACCGACCGCGAGTACCAGAAGCTCCGGGATGTGGCGATCGCCGTCATCCGCGAGGTCGGCGTGGACACCGGCGGCTGCAACATCCAGTTCGCGGTCGACCCGAAGACCGGTCGCGTGATCGTCATCGAGATGAACCCTCGTGTCTCGCGCTCCTCTGCGCTTGCCTCGAAGGCCACTGGCTTCGCGATCGCGAAGATCGCCACGAAGCTGTCGCTCGGCTACACGCTCGACGAGATCCCGAACGACATCACGCAGAAGACGCCGGCGAGCTTCGAGCCGACGCTGGACTACGTCGTCGTCAAGGTGCCGCGCTTCGCCTTCGAGAAGTTCCCGGCCGCGGACCCCACGCTCACCACGACGATGAAGAGCGTGGGCGAGGCCATGGCCCTCGGCCGCAACTTCACCGAGGCGCTCCAGAAGGCTCTGCGCTCGCTCGAGCAGCGCGGCGCGCAGCTCGACTTCGCTGCGGTGCCTGAGTACGAGGTGCCCGAGCTGGTCGAGCAGGCCAAGCGGCCGACGACGGACCGCCTCAAGCAGGTCCAGCGCGCCCTCCTCGGCGGTTCCAGCATCGAGGACCTGTACGCCGCGACCGGCATCGACCCGTGGTTCCTCGACCAGCTCCAGCTCCTGAACGAGATCGCTGCCGAGATCAAGGCCGCCCCCGCCCTCACCGAGGACATCCTGCGCCTCGCGAAGCGGCACGGCTTCTCCGACGAGCAGATCGGTGCGCTCACGCACCACTCCGAGGACGTGGTCCGCGGAGTCCGCCAGGCGCTCGGCGTGCGCCCCGTCTACAAGACCGTCGACACCTGCGCGGCGGAGTTCGCCGCCTACACGCCCTACCACTACTCGTCCTACGACGAGGAGGACGAGGTCGGCCTGCATGCGAAGCCGTCGATCGTGATCCTCGGCTCGGGCCCCAACCGGATCGGCCAGGGCATCGAGTTCGACTACTCGTGCGTCCACGCCTCGATGGCGCTGCGCAAGGCGGGCTACGAGACGGTTATGGTGAACTGCAACCCCGAGACCGTCTCCACCGACTATGACATCTCGACGCGCCTCTACTTCGAGCCGCTCACGCTCGAGGATGTGCTCGAGGTTATCGCGGCCGAAGAGCGCACGGGCGGCGTCATGGGCGTCTTCGTGCAGCTGGGCGGCCAGACCCCGCTCAAGCTCGCGCAGCAGCTCGCCGACGCGGGCGTGCCGATCCTCGGGACGTCGCCGGAGGCGATCGACCTCGCCGAGCACCGCGGCGCCTTCGCGAAGGTGCTCGACGACGCCGGCCTCATCTCGCCGAAGAACGGCACTGCCGTCTCGTTCGACGAGGCGAAGCGCATCGCCGACGAGATCGGCTACCCGGTCCTCGTCCGCCCGTCCTACGTTCTCGGCGGCCGCGGCATGGAGATCGTCTACGACGAGCCGAACCTGCACCGCTACATCGAGAACGCGACGGAGATCACGCCGGACCACCCGGTGCTCATCGACCGCTTCCTCGAGGACGCCGTCGAGATCGACGTCGACGCGCTCTACGACGGCCGCGAACTGTACCTCGGCGGGGTCATGGAGCACATCGAGGAGGCCGGCATCCACTCGGGCGACTCGGCGTGCGTCCTGCCGCCGGTGACCCTCGGCGAGAACGTCCTCGAACGGGTCCGGAAGGCAACGCAGGCGATCGCCGAAGGCGTGGGTGTGCGCGGTCTCATCAACATCCAGTTCGCCCTCGCAGCGGACGTGCTCTACGTTCTCGAGGCCAACCCCCGCGCGTCCCGCACCGTGCCGTTCGTCTCGAAGGCGACCGGCGTGCAGCTCGCGAAGGCCGCGGCCCTCATCGGGACGGGCGTGACGATCCATCAGCTCCGCACGGCGTACCACATGCTCCCCGAGACTGGGGACGGCGCGGCGATCAACCCGAACGCCGCCGTCGCCGTCAAGGAGGCGGTCCTGCCGTTCAGTCGCTTCCGCACACCGGAGGGGACCGTCGTCGACAGCCTGCTCGGCCCCGAGATGCGGTCCACCGGCGAGGTCATGGGCATCGACAAGCACTTCGACACGGCGTTCGCTAAGAGCCAGGCAGGCGCCAACAACGCGCTGCCCACCTCCGGTCGAGTCTTCGTCTCGGTCGCAAACCGCGACAAGCGCTCGGTGATCCTCGGCGTCAAGAAGCTCGCGGACCTCGGCTTCGAGATCGTCTCCACCGGTGGCACCGCCGCCGTCCTGCGCCGCAACGGCATCCAGGCGACGGTCGTGCGCAAGGTGGGCGAGGGCGCGGCCGACGGCCAGGGCACGATCGTGGACCTCATCAACGACGGCCAGATCGACATGGTCTTCAACACCCCCTCCGGCGGCGCCGCTCGGGGTGACGGCTACGAGATCCGCGCCGCCGCGACGTCGAACGGCAAGCCCTGCATCACCACGGTCGCCGAGTTCAACTTCGCGGTCCTGGCCATCGAGGCCATGCGGCAGTTCGAGTGGAGCGTGACAAGCCTTCAGGAGCACGAGGCACGGCTTCGGGAACCCCAGGCCGAGGGCGCCGACGCCGGAGCTGCGGAGCCGGCAGGTGTCTGAGAAGCCGAACCGCGCACTGAATCGCACACCCTTCGGTGCCAGGCTCGCCCAAGCCATGGGGGAGCGGGGCCCGCTGTGCGTGGGCATCGACCCGCACCCCGCGCTCCTGGAGCGCTGGGAACTCGCGGACGACGTCGCCGGGCTGCGGCGCTTCTCCCTCGCCGTCGTCGACGCAGTCGCGGACCTCGCCGCGGCGCTCAAGCCGCAGGTCGCACTGTACGAGCGGCACGGCGCTGCCGGCCTCGCGGTGCTTGAAGAGGTCCTGGCGGCGTCCGCCGCGGCGGGCATCCTGAGCATTGCCGACGCGAAGCGGGGAGACATCGGCTCGACCATGGCCGCGTACGCGGACGCGTGGCTCGGAGACCGCTCCCCGCTCGCCGCAGATGCGGTCACATTGAGCCCGTATCTGGGCTTCGAGTCGCTCCGCCCGGCCCTTGACTTGGCGGCTGCGACCGGTAGGGGCGCTTTCGTGCTCGCCCTCACGTCGAATCCCGAAGGCGCGTCGGTCCAGCACACGGGCGGCGCGCACTCGGTGGCGAAGGGCGTGTGCGAAGCTGCCGCAGCCGAGAACGCGAGGTACGCGGAGGAAGCCCTCGGCAGCGTGGGGCTCGTGGTCGGAGCGACGGTGGGGGACGCCGTCGGCCGTCTGGGACTCGACCTTGCCGCGATGGGCGGACCCATCCTCGCTCCCGGGCTCGGCGCTCAGGGGGCGTCCGGCGCCCAGCTCCGGTCGACCTTCGGCGAGGCCTATCCCCGCGTGCTGGGTACCTCCAGCAGGGACATCCTCGGGGGCGGACCGAGCCGGGATGGCCTCCGAGGGCGCGCGGAGCGAACGCTCGCCGAGCTCTCCTGAGCCAAGGTCCCACAAGGCTCGGGCATTGCCACGCAACGGCTCGGCGGGCTAGGTTCGCATGTATCCGCGTGGGGGTGCGCGCGACGCGATTGTGGGAGGCGAGCATGGGACTCAACCCCCTGACCTCTGAAGAACGCAGCCGGGCAGTGTCGAAGGCCACGGCCGCCCGCGCACGCCGGGCCGAGGCAAAGCTGGCCCTCAAAGCGGGCCGGCTGAGCCTCAGCGAGCTGTTCCGGCAAGCCGAGCAGGACGAGGCGCTGGCACGGCTCAAAGTGACCGAACTGCTCGAGTCCTTCCATGGAATCGGGCCCGTGCGCTCTATCGCCATCCTCGAGCAGCTCGGCATCGCGGCGAGTCGGCGTCTGCGCGGGCTCGGCGTGCACCAGCGGCGAGCGCTGATAGATTTTCTCGAAGCGGACTAACGATTCTCAGGCGCCTCAGGCGCCGCCGGAAGGAGCAACGGGCTGGCGTGGAGAGCACAAAGCACACGGGATTGACCGTCCTCGCAGGCCCTACCGCAGTGGGCAAGGGCACAGTGTCGACGTACATTCGCGACACCTACCCGGAAGTCTGGCTCTCCGTCTCCGCCACGACCCGTCCGCCCCGTCCCGGCGAGCAGGAGGGCGTGCACTACTACTTCAAGTCGCCCGAGGAGTTCGACCGGCTCATCGAAGAAGGGTCGTTCCTCGAATGGGCCGCGGTGCATGGGAAGAACCGCTACGGGACCCTGCGTGCCTCGGTCGAACGCGCGATCGCGGAGGGCAAGGCGGTGCTGCTCGAGATCGATCTGCAGGGCGCGCGACAGGTCAAGGCAGCCATGCCGGACGCGCGCTTCGTCTTTCTCGCGCCTCCCAGCTGGGAGGAAATGGTGCGACGGCTCGTGGGCCGCGGCACCGAATCGCCGGAGGAACAGCAGGCCCGTCTGGAAACGGCTAAAATAGAACTCGCTGCCGAGCCGGAGTTTGACCACACCGTGGTCAATGACGATGTCCGGCGCGCGGCAGACGAGCTTGTTTCACTCATGGGCCTGACCCCGCACGCACGCCAAACGGCGCGCTGAGGGCTGTTCGGGCCAACCGCCAGTGCATTGGAGAATGACGTGACGTCGAACCCCGAAGGAATCATCAACCCGCCGATCGATGATCTGCTGACCAAGTCGGACTCGAAGTACGGGCTCGTGATCTTCGGGGCCAAGCGCGCCCGCCAGATCAACGCCTACTACGCCCAGCTCCACGAGGGCCTCTTCGAATACGTGGGCCCGCTGGTGGACACGAAGCTCAACGAGAAGCCCCTGTCGATCGCCCTGCGCGAGATCAACGACGGCCTTCTGGTGGCGCGCCGCGCCGAGGGCGAGTCCGAGACCCAGCAGGACTGAGGCCCGGGCCCGCGTGCGCGTCGTCCTGGGTGTCGGGGGCGGGATCGCCGCCTACAAGGCGGCCTCGCTCCTGCGGCTGTTCACGGAGGCCGGCCACGACGTGACGGCTGTCCCGACCGAGGCCGCGCTCTCCTTCGTGGGCAAGGCAACGTGGGAGGCGCTCTCGGGGAAGGCTGTTCGGACAGGTGTATTCGAGGCCGTCGAGACGGTGAATCATGTGCGCCTAGGCCACGAGGCCGAGCTCATTGTGGTCGCCCCTGCCACGGCTGACCTGCTCGCGCGCGCTGCGGGCGGGCACGCCGATGACCTCCTCACCAACGCGCTCCTCACGGCGCGCTGCCCGGTCCTCATGGCGCCCGCCATGCACACGGAGATGTGGCGGCACGCTGCCACCCAGGCGAACGTCGCGACGCTCCGTTCCCGTGGCGTTGCCGTGATGGAACCCGCCGAGGGGCGCCTCACAGGGAAGGACAGCGGCCCCGGCCGGCTTCCCGAGCCCGAGGAGATCTTCGCCGAGGCGCTGCGCCTGATCGCCGAAGGCTCGGCCCCAACGGACGACGGCGGCCGCGCGCCCGAGGAGGGACCGCTCGCCGGGCGTCGGGTCCTCGTCTCCGCGGGCGGGACTCGCGAGGCGATCGACCCGGTGCGCTTCCTGGGCAACCGTTCGTCCGGGAAACAGGGCGTGGCCATCGCGCGGGCCGCTCTTCGCGCCGGCGCAAGCGTAACGCTGGTGGCGGCCCATCTCGAGGTTGCGCCTCCGGCGGGGGTCGAGCTCGTCTCCGTCGAGTCCGCCCTCGAGCTGCACGCTGAGATGGTGGAGCGCGCATCGGCCGTGGACGGCATCGTCATGGCGGCCGCCGTGGCGGACTTCCGTCCCGCCCGGCCCCAGCAGTCCAAGATCAAGAAGCGCGACGGCGTCCCCGATGCCCCGATCGCCCTCGTCCGGAACCCGGACATCCTCGTCGACCTGGTGCGCCAACGCGACAGCGCGGGCGGCCACCAGATCATCGTCGGCTTCGCGGCCGAGACGGGCGATGAGGGCGCGAAGGTCCTCGACTACGGCCGCGCCAAGCTCGAGCGCAAGGGCTGCGAGCTCATCGTGGTGAACGAGGTCGGGACCGACCGGGTGTTCGGCCAGGACGAGAACTCCGTGACGATCCTCGCGAAGGACGGTGCCGAGCCACAGCATGTGGCGGGAAGCAAGGACGAGGTGGCTGACGCCGTCGTCCTCCGCCTTGCCCGCGCGCTTGACGCCCGGTGACCACGCGCCCCGGCCCGCTGCCGGGCAGGAAGTAGAGTATTCCAGTGACCCATGCTCCCCACGGCGCCGGACTCCCGGCCGACACGACAGCCCTGCGGCTCTTCACCTCTGAGTCCGTCACCGAAGGGCATCCGGACAAGATCTGCGACCAGATCAGTGACGCGATTCTCGATGCGCTCCTGGCTGCCGATCCGGAGTCGAAGGTCGCTGTCGAGACGATGGCGACCACGGGGCTCGTGCACGTTGCGGGCGAGGTAACCACGGACGCGTACGTCGAGATCCCGCAGATCGTGCGCAATACCATCCTCGGCATCGGCTACGACTCGTCGGCGAATGGTTTCGACGGTGCCCGCTGCGGTGTGTCCGTCTCGATCGGCCAACAGTCCTCGGACATCTTCGATGGCGTCTTCAATTCCCTCGAATCCCGCGAGGGGACGCTCGAGGACGAATACGACCGCCAGGGCGCCGGCGACCAGGGCATCATGTTCGGCTACGCGAGCGACGAGACTCCGTCCTACATGCCCACGCCCATCTGGCTCGCGCACCGCCTCTCGGAGAAGCTCACCGAGGTGCGCAAGAGCGGCGAGCTGCCGTACCTGCGGCCCGATGGCAAGACGCAGGTGACCGTAGGCTACGACGGCGATCGCCCAGTATCCGTCGAGACCGTCGTGATCTCGAGTCAGCACGCCGAGGGCACTCAGCTCGCGCAGCTGCGGGCGGACCTCGCGGACCATGTGATCGCCCCAGTGCTGGCGGCGAGCCAGCTTGATTCCTCCCATGTCCGCAGCATCCTGAACCCTGCCGGACCGTTCATTATCGGAGGCCCGGTCGGGGACGCGGGGCTCACCGGGCGCAAGATCATCGTCGACACCTATGGCGGATTCTCGCGCCACGGCGGCGGGGCGTTCTCGGGCAAGGATCCGTCGAAGGTGGACCGCTCCGCGGCGTACGCCATGCGGTGGGTGGCGAAGAACGTGGTGGCTGCGGGGCTGGCGCGCCGGGCCGAGATCCAGATCGCGTATGCCATCGGCCAAGCGCGCCCCGTAGGGATCTACGTGGAGACGTTCGGCACGGAGAGCGTGGACCCGCTCCGCATCAGCGCCGCGATCAACGAGATCTTCGACCTGCGGCCGCGGGCGATCATCGACGCGCTCGACCTCAAGCGCCCGATCTACGCCAAGACCGCGGCCCACGGCCACTTCGGCCGGGACGAGCCCGACTTCACCTGGGAGCGGCTCGACCGGGTCCAGGATCTCAAGGACTTCTTCAACGACTGATGAGCGCCAGCGGCTCCGGTTCGGGCCCCAAGGGCGTCGCCCAGCCGTCGCTCCTGCTCGGCTTCCCTGAACCGGAGCTGCCGAGGAGCACGCCGGTGGCGGCGCGCGAGCTTCCGGTCGCGCGGGTGTGCGTGGAGTCGCCACTCCCGCAGCTGGACCGGCTCTTCGACTACCTCGTTCCGGAGGACCTTTCGGAGGCGGCGCAGCCTGGGGTCCGCGTGCGCGTGCGCATCGCGGGCCAAGAGCACGCGGGGTTCATCATCGAGCGAACCGAGTCGTCGGACGCGGGGGTCGCCCTCCAGCCGCTCGGAAAGGTGGTCTCGCCCGCCGTCGTGCTGACGCCCGCCGTCGTCCGGGCGGCACGCGCCGTGGCCGAACGCTGGGCGGGGGCCCTTGGCGACGTCCTGCGGTTCGCGGTGCCGCCGCGCGCCGCCCGCGTGGAAGCCGAGTATCTCGACGAGCTCGCGGCCCCCGGGCCGCACGATCCGAAGCCTCTCGAAGCCAGCCAAGGAGACGAAGCGGCGGGAGCGGAGGAGTCCTCCGCTTGGGCGGGCCTGCAGCGTGGACCTGCGTTCCTCCGGCACCTCGCTGCCGGCCGGAGCGTGCGAGCCTCGCTTGAGGCGGTCGAGGGCTACGGGCCCAGCGGCTGGCCAGCGCTCGTCGCGGAGGCCGCGCGCAGGGCCCACCGGTCCGGTCGGGGAGTGCTCGTCATCGTGCCGGATCGGCGCGATCTGGACCGCGTCCTCGCGGCCCTCGGCGAGGCCCTGCCCGGGGAGCCCGTGGTGCGTCTCTCGGCCGAGGACGGTCCCACCAAGCGCTACCGGGCATTCCTCGACCTCCTCTCGGGACGGGCGAGGGTCGCCGTCGGAACCCGAGGCGCCGCTCTGGCCCCGGTGCGGAACCTCGGCCTCGTGGTGTGCTGGGATGACGGCGACGACCTGCACGCCGAGCCCCGCGCCCCCTATTTTCATGCAAGGGAAGTGTGCCTTCTCCGCGCGGAACTCGACGGCGCTGCGCTCCTCCTTGCGGGCCACGCAGTGTCGCCGGAGACCCAGCGGCTGGTCGAGAGCGGCTGGCTCCAGCGGATCGCCGCCTCGAGGGCCGAGCTTCGGAGTCGACTGCCTCGTGCCGTGAGCACGGCGGACAGCTTTGAAAGCGCCCGGGACCCGTATGCGCGCATCGCCAGGCTGCCGCACGCCGCATGGCAGCTCGCGAGGGAAGCACTGGGTCGGGGGCCGGTCCTCGTGCAGGTGGCCCGGGCTGGCTATGCGCCCTCGCTGGCCTGCGAGCGGTGCCGCGAACCGGCGAGATGCGCCGTATGTGCGGGGCCGCTCGCGGAGTCGGCTTCCGGCGGGCGGAGGACCACTGGATGCCGATGGTGCGGGACCCCTGCGGGGAGCTGGTCGTGCCCGCATTGTGGGGGCCAGTCGCTTCGGAGGACGGCGGTGGGCGCGTTGCGAACCGCCGAGGAGCTGGGGCGTGCGTTCCCCGGGGCGGTCGTGGTGACGTCATCGGGCGACCAGGTCAGGGCCGAGGTCCCGGACACGGCCGCGCTCGTGGTAGCCACGGTCGGAGCGGAGCCCATTGCGCCCTCGGGCTATGCCGCGGCCCTGCTGCTCGACGGCGACTCGCTGCTGGGACGTGAGAGCCTGCGGGCGGGCGAGGAGGCGCTCCGCCGATGGCTCAACGCGGCCGCCCTTGTGAGGCCCGCGGCGGACGGCGGCAGGGTAGTCATCACGGCAAGCGAGCACGAGGCGGTTTCAGCGTTCGTGAGGTGGGATCCTTCCGGTTTCGCGGCGCGCGAGCTCGGCCTCCGGCGATCGTTGGGCCTGCCACCGGCGGTCCGAGTTGCCTCGGTCACCGGAACGCGGACGGCGGTCGAGGGCTTCGCCCAGGCCAGCGCCGGGATCTTCGGGCGGCCGGGCGTGCGCAGTGCGGGTCCCGTGCCGCTCTCCGGCGCGACGTCATCGGCGTCCTGGAGGCTCTTGGCCTTCTTCCCGGTCGCAGACGGCCCCGAAGTGGCGCGGGGCCTTCGCGCGGCGCGCATCTCCCAGGCGGCTCGGCGCGGATCCGAGCCCGTGCAGCTCAGGCTCGACGGAACCGATCTGATCTAAGGCGACGTTGGCCGAACAGCTCAATGGCCTCTTCGGCTGCTTCCAACAGTGCCTCCGCCGACTGATCCCAGCTGAACTTCGCCGCCTGCGCCACGGCGGCCCGCGAGGCCTCGCCCCAGCTCCCGGGAAGCTCGAGCTCGTGGACGGCCGCCGCGAACTCGTCGGGGGAGTCCGGATCGACGAAGCGCGCGCCGTCGCCGCCGACCTCCCGGAAGATCGGGATGTCGCTCGCGATGACCGGCGTTCCGAGGGACATCGCCTCGACGAGGGGCAAGCCGTAGCCCTCGGACCGGGAAAGGCTCACCAGGGCCGTCGCTTCCCGCAGCAGCGCCTCGTACTCCTCTTCGCTGACTCCGCCGTGGAAGACGACTTGCGCCTCGGGGGGCACGAGGGATTCGAGTTCCTGGCGTCGGGCGGGGGAGATGCGGCTGAGGAGGTGCAGGGTGTAGTCGGGCAGCGAGCCCATGGCCGCGATCACGGTCTCGACGTTCTTGTAGGGCATGAAGGAGCCCATGTAGATGAGGTTGTGTGCGGGTGCCCTCATCGGGTCCCGAGCCTCCCGGGCACCCTGAGGCGCGTTGCCCACGATGCGGACCGGCCGCCTGGTGAGCCTCTTCTCCGCCATGAGCCACTTGGTCGTATGGCTCACCGTCGCGACAACGTCGGCCCGGTCGAGGAGGAGCCGCTGCGGCCAGTAGGCCTTGTGGTACAGGCGCCAGAGGACTCGGACCGGTGCGGGCAGGAAACCGGGCGGTTCGGGGTGCTCGTAGTAGATGAGGTCGTGGAGCGTCAGGATGAGGGGGTAGCGGCGTCCCCAGGTTCCCATCGTCTGCATGGGGCAGAAGACCGCGTCCGGTTCGAGGCCGTTGACGCGGGCCGCGATGAACAGCTCGGCGGGCGAGAGGGGGCTGGACACCTTGACGTGGGGCACGTCGGGAAGGAGGGCGAGCTGCCGCTCGTCGTTGATCAGCATGGCCGTCTCGGTGCGGGCCGCGACGGCTTCGATGAGGCTCGCCCCGTACCGGCTGATGCCGTCGTGGTGGTCGGTGCGGGTGAACCGGGCGTCGACAAGGAGCCTCATCGGGCACCTCCCTCGGCGAGGAAGGCGCGGATCGCGTCGGCGGCCGGCTTCGGGGTTTCGTAGTGGATCAGATGTCCGACGCCGGGGATCACCGTGAGCCGCGAATCCGGCAGGCGGTCGTGGAAGGCGCGGACAGCGGGCAGGGGCGCAACTTCGTCGCGGTCGCCGGCGATGAGGAGCACGGGGAGTGCGAGGCGGTCTCCGGCCTCCGCGGCGGTGTGGGAGATCGAGGCCCTGAAGGCCTCGAGGAGCAGCTCGCGGTTCGCGAAGCGCGAAAAGTAAGCCGCGTGCTGGCCGTGGACGAAGCTGCGGAGCGCCCCGTCGCGCGTCTTCGCCATGGCCTCGCTCATGAGACGCACGACGGCGGGATGCCGCAGGAGTGCGGATCCGGTCCTTTCGGGGAGGCGGGCTCCCGCCCGGTAGTACGCGACCGCCAATCGGCTGAGCACGCCCTTCGGCCCTTCGAGCGCGGGCGCGGAAATGGGATTGACGAGGATGAGGCGCGAGAACCGCTCGGGGTTCTCCGCGCAGAAGTGGGCCGCGACGATCGAGCCGAAGGAATGGCCCAGCAGCACGGTATCGCCGGCAAGACCCAGGGTCTCGGCCAGTTCGCCGAGCCACGCGGCGTAGCCTTCGATGTCATGGTGGCCCGCAAGGGGCTCCGAGTCCCCGAAGCCGGGCAGGTCGGGCATGATCACCCGGACCTCTGGAAGCTGGTCGACGATCCGGAGGAGCCCGTGATGCGTGCCCCTGAACCCATGCACCGCGAGGATTGTGGGCGCGGTCGCATGCGCGCCCGCAGGCTCGTAAGTGAAGACGGCGGTCTGCGAACCGAGGACTTCGACGGCAGTCCGGCGTTCTCGCTGCGCCAGCATGGGCGAGAGGAATTCGGGGTGGCCCGCGGACCCCTTGGGAGCGGTCGCCGCCTTGGAAGTCATGGCTTCGACTCTACCGGCAGGCACCGACTCTGCCGTTCAGGCGCTCAGGCCTCCAGAGCCAAGAGCGAGCGGGCCGTGGACTCGTCGACGATGAGCACCGTCACGAGACGGGCGTTGAGCGCTCCTCGACGCGCCCGGGCCTTCGAGGGACCCGAGACGACGCAGAAACGGTGCTCGACGGAGCGGATCAGCCCATGCTCGGGACCCGTGGAACGGTCGTTAAGTGCGATCCCGCTGGCGCTTCCGTCCTCGCGGAAGAAGACGGTCGCGACGTCTCCCACAACCCTTTCGCGGGCGAGGGAACGGAGATCAGCAGCGTCGAGGTAGCCGCCCGTGTAGACGTGGCTCGGGATGTCGGAGTGGAGGGACCCCACGCCGAACACGGCCACGGACATGCGCTCTTGGACGTCGAGGACGCGGCGCACGCTCCGTTCCTGCCACATGAGCCGCTTTGTCTCGGCGCGGTCGAAGAAGGCCGGCACCGGGAATTCCTCGACCGCCGCGTCGTAGGCCGAGGCGAACCGCCTCATGATCTCGCTCGCGTACCCGAGGCCCATCGTCTGCGTGTTCGCGGCGCCGTTGAGCTGGACAACGGTGCTCCCGTGGGTCGCCTTCCGGTTCAGGTAGCGGCTCATCGATGTGAGGGTGGAACCCCAGGCCACGCCGACCACGGAATTGGATGTCACGAGCGGTGTCAGGGTTCGGGCGGCGTACATGGCGACCCGATCCCGGGTCTCCGCCTCGTTGAGGTTCGAGGCGTGCGGGACGACGTGAGCGCGGACGCCGTAGCGCTCCGTGATGGCCGATTCGAGCTCGGCGGAGGACTCGAGGGGGTTCCAGATCTGGATCTGGACCAGGCCCGTCTCCCGCGCGAAGGCCAGGAGCCGCGAGACCGTGGAGCGTGAGGTACGGAGCTCGCGGGCGATCGCGTCCATGGTGAGGTCCTGGAGGTAGTAGAGCTGTGCGGCCAGGAGCGCCTCGCGCTGCTTCCTCGCGCCGGAGGGAGGACCGGGAGATTGTGCGGATTGTCCGTCGTCAGCTGACGGGAAGGGGGGTGCAGCCGCGCTCATGCAGCCCATTTTTGCACGTTCGTGCAGCAGCCTTGAACTTTCTTCTCAGCCCTTCCGAGAATGGTTCCATCCCGACATCCACAGGAGGAACCCGTGCCCGCTGACCCTGCGATCCGCCCCATCGTCGATTCCCTGCGGGGGCGTCCTCGCGCCCATGTGCTGATCATCGGGGGAGGAATCAACGGTGTGGGAACCTTCCGCGACCTCGCACTGCAGGGAATCGACGTGGCGCTCGTCGAGCGCGGAGACTACTGCCAGGGAGCCTCGGGGGCGTCGTCGCACATGATCCACGGCGGGATTCGGTACCTCGAGAACGGCGAGTTCCGGCTGGTCCACGAGTCCGTCGTCGAACGCAATCGCCTCCTGCGGATCGCGCCCCATTATGTCAAGCCGCTTCAGACCACCATCCCCGTCTTCAGCACGTTCTCCGGCCTCCTCAACGCGCCGCGGCGGTTCCTCACCCACCGCTCGGGCAAACCCCAAGAGCGTGGCGCACTGCTCATCAAGCTCGGGCTCTCCCTCTACGATGCGTTCTCGCGTGAGGGCCGCAGCGTGCCACGGCACCGCTTCGTGGGCCGCAAGCGCTCGCTCCGCGAGCTCCCTCGCCTCCGGCCTGACGTCAAGTACACGGCGACCTACTTCGACGCCTCGGTGCACAACCCGGAGAGGCTGACCCTCGACGTGCTGCGCGACGGGCTTGCGACCGGCGCCGGAGCGCAGGCGGCGAACTACGTGAGCGCGGTGGGAATGCACGACGGCGTTGTGCGGCTGCGCGATGAGCTCACCGGCGAGGAATTCGACTTCGCTGCCGACGTCGTCGTCAATGCCACAGGCGCGTGGACGGATCGCACCAACGGGTCCCTTGGCGCACCGACCCGCTACATGGGCGGCACGAAGGGCTCGCACATCGTGCTGGATGCGCCGGAACTCCTCGCCGCGACGGGCGGGCGTGAGATCTTCTTTGAGCACACCGACGGGCGGATCGTCCTGATCTACCCCATCGGGGACCGCGTCCTCGTGGGCACCACCGACGTCGACGCGGGCGAAGACCTCGAACCCGTGTGCACCGACCAGGAGATCGAGTACTTCTTCGACCTGATCCAGCACGTCTTCCCGGGACTCCGCGTGACGCGCGAGCAGATCGTGTACACGTTCTCCGGCGTCCGCCCCCTTCCCCGGCACGACGCAACCGCTCCCGGCTTCGTCTCGCGGGACTATCGGATCGAGCGCTCGGCCCCCTCGGGTCACCACCCCGTGGTCCTCAGCCTCATCGGCGGGAAGTGGACTACCTTCCGGGCCCTGTCGGAGCATCTGGCAGACCGTGTGCTGGGCGAACTCGGGCGCGAGCGCATGGTCAGCACCAATAACCTGCCCATCGGAGGAGGCGCCGCCTATCCGCGCGGCCCCGAGGCCCGCGAGCGATGGCTGGCCGAGCACGCCTCCGGGGACAGCGCGACGGCCATGGATCCGGCGCGCGCGGAGGTCCTCCTCGAACGCTACGGCACTCGCGCGCAGGACGTGATGGCGTTCCTCCGCAAGGGCGACGACCGGCTGCTCGAGAGCACTGCCGAGCTCAGCGTGCGCGAGCTGGCGTACATGGCCGAGCACGAGCAGATCGGGCACCTCATCGACGTGCTAATCCGCCGAACCTCCCTCGCCTTCCGCGGGCTCGTCACCCTCGACGTCGTTCGCGAGATCGCTCAGGAGCTCGCGCCGTTCCTCGGATGGGACGGCGAGCTGGTATCCGCCGAGGTCGACGACGCCCTGAGGACTCTGGCCCTCTCTCACAGCGCCCATGCGGATACGCTCGGGTATGTCCGACCCGAAGGAGCCGTGAATGTCTGAGAAGTACGTCATCGCCATCGACCAGGGCACCACGAGCACCCGGGCGATCGTCTTCGACCACGCGGGTTCGATCGTGTCCAGGGGACAGCTCGAACACCGCCAGCTCTTCCCGCAGGCGGGCTGGGTGGAGCACAACGCCAAGGAAATCTGGGACAACACCCGCGAGGCGATCGGGCAAGCCCTCTCGAAGGCGAACCTAACGCGCCACGATATTGCCGCCGTCGGCATCACCAATCAGCGGGAGACCGCCGTCGTCTGGGACCGGACCACGGGAGAGCCGGTGTACAACGCGATCGTCTGGCAGGACACCCGCACGCAGGCGATCGTCGACGAGCTCGCTGCAGACGGCGGGGTGGACCGGTTCAAAGGCACGGTCGGCCTCCCGCTCGCGACCTACTTCTCCGGCACCAAGATCAGCTGGATCCTCGACAACGTCCCGGGCGCACGCGACAAGGCGGAGGCGGGGGACCTGCTCTTCGGGAACACCGACTCGTGGGTCCTGTGGAATCTGACGGGCGGGGTGGAGGGAGGAATCCACGTCACCGACGTGACGAATGCCTCTCGCACGCTCTTCATGGACCTTGAGACGCTGACCTGGGACCGGGACATCCTGAAGGCCTTCCGCGTCCCGGAGTCGATGATGCCCGAGATCCGGTCGTCGTCGGAGGTCTACGGCCACGTCCACACGTCGCAACTGCTCCGCGAGGTGCCCATCGCCGGGATCCTCGGGGACCAGCAGGCGGCGACGTTCGGCCAGGCGGCGTTTGGTCCCGGCGAGGCCAAGAACACCTACGGCACGGGCTGCTTCCTCATCTTCAACACGGGGGAGGAGATCGTCCGCTCCACGAACGGCCTGCTGACCACGGTCGGGTATCGGCTCGGAGACGCCAAGCCCCACTACGCTCTCGAGGGGTCGATCGCCGTCACCGGCTCTCTGATCCAGTGGCTCCGCGACAACCTGGGCATCATCCGCACCGCCCCCGAGGTCGAGGACCTCGCCCTGTCGGTCGAGGACAACGGCGGCGTGTACGTGGTGCCCGCGTTCTCTGGTCTGTTCGCGCCCTACTGGCGCCCCGACGCGCGCGGAGCGATTGTGGGCCTGACGCGGTTTGCCAACAAGGGGCACATCGCCCGAGCCGCCCTTGAGGCGACAGCCTTCCAGACGCGCGAAGTCCTCGAGGCGGTCAACGCCGACGCCGGCGTGCCGCTGACCGAGCTCAAGGTCGACGGCGGAATGGTCGCCAACGACGCGCTCATGCAGTTCCAGGCGGACATCCTTGGGGTCGACGTGGTCCGGCCGAAGGTCATCGAGACGACCGCGCTCGGCGCCGCCTACGCGGCGGGCTTGGCGGTCGGCTTCTGGAATGATCTCGGGGAACTCGCTGCCAACTGGCGCGAGGACCGGCGCTGGAGCCCCACGATGGACGCGGCCGAGCGCGACCGCCAGATGCGCCTGTGGAAGAAGGCCGTCACGAAGTCGATGGACTGGGTTGACGACGACGTGCACTGAGACGCGGTCCCCCTCGTTGGGGCGGCCAGGGCGCGGCGTGTGGGACCCGGGGCCCAGCCGCGCCCCACCGGGCGGCGCCCGGGGGGG
>NZ_JBQCGQ010000272.1:0-9754 GCF_051955515.1 Sinomonas sp. | reverse complement strand
TCGTCGGCGGCACCGGCTCCCCGGCACGCGTGCTCGCGTTCGTGGAGGGCCAGCAGGCATGACCGCCCAGGTCCAGGCAAGCACCGCGCCCCCTTCACCCGCCGCCCCGGCCCGGGAGACCGTCGCCGAGCTCGTCGGGCGGACGCTCGCCGAGCTGGGTGCGGGGCACTGCTTCGGCGTCGTCGGTTCGGGGAACTTCGACGTGACCAACTCCCTCGTCCGGCACGGCGTGCCCTACACCGCGGCCCGGCATGAGGGCGGGGCGGCGACCATGGCGGACGCGTACGCACGGATGTCAGGCAAGGTCGGACTGCTCTCGGTGCACCAAGGCTGCGGGCTGACCAACGCCACAACCGGGATCGGGGAGGCCGCCAAGTCCCGCACCCCGCTAGTCGTGCTCGCCGCGGAGACCGCCGGCGCCGCCGTGAACTCGAACTTCGCGATGGACCAGGCCGCGCTAGCCCGCGCGGTCGGCGCCGTCCCGGAAAGGGTCCATTCGGCAGCCTCGGCGCGGGCCGACGTCGTGCGCGCCTTCCGCGCCGCACGCAACGAGCGCCGCACAGTCGTCCTCAACCTCCCGCTCGACGTCCAGACCCAGCCGGCGCCCGACCATCCTTCCCCGGCCTCGGTGCCGCTTCCCGCCCGAGTGCGCCCGGCGTCGTCGGACGTCAGCGCGCTGGCCGACCTCGTCCTCACCGCCGAACGGCCGGTCTTCGTCGCCGGGCGCGGCGGCCGCGGCGCCCGGGCCGAGATCCTCGCCCTCGCCGAACACGCGGGCGCGCTCGTCGCGACCTCGGCCGTGGCGAAGGGGCTCTTCGTCGGCGAGCCGTTCAACCTGGGGATCTCGGGCGGATTCTCCTCGCCGACGACGGCGGAGCTCATCTCCGGCGCAGACCTCATCATCGGCTTCGGGTGCGCGCTGAACATGTGGACCATGCGCCACGGCACGCTCATCGGTGAGGGCACCGCCGTCGTCCAGGTGGATCTGGAGGATTCGGCGCTGGGGGCCAACCGTCCGATCACCCTCGGGGTGGTCGGGGACTCGGGCGAGACGGCCGCCGAGGTGCTCGCGGAGCTGGAGCGGCGCGGCGCCGCACCCAGGCCCGGCTACCGGACCGAGGAGGTCGGGGCTAGGATCGCCGAGTCCGCGCGCTGGCAGGATGTGCCGATCGATGACCTCTCCGGGCCGGGGGCCGACGGCGCGCCGCGGATCGACCCCCGCGTGCTGACCCGGGCCCTCGACGGGATGCTGCCGGCCGAGCGCGTAGTCGGCATCGACTCGGGGAACTTCATGGGCTACCCGAGCCAGTACCTCGACGTGCCGGACGAGTTCGGCTTCTGCTTCACCCAGGCGTTCCAGTCGATCGGGCTGGGCCTCGCAACCGCGCTCGGGGCCGCGCTGGCCCAGCCGCACCGGCTGCCCGTGCTCGGGACCGGCGACGGCGGGTTCCTCATGGGGATCAGCGAGCTCGAGACCGCTGCTCGGCTCGGCCTGCCGCTGCTGTGCATCGTCTACAACGACGCCGCGTACGGGGCCGAGGTGCACCACTTCGCCGAGCACGGTCCCGTGGACGTCTCGACCGTGACGTTCCCCGAGACCGACATCGCCGCGATCGCCCGCGGCTACGGCTGCGAGGGCATCACGGTGCGGTCCGTCGAAGACCTCGGACCGGTTACGGCCTGGCTCGCCTCAGGGCCGGCCTGCCCGCTCGTCATCGATGCCAAGATCGCCTCCGACGGCGGGGCCTGGTGGCTCGCGGAGGCGTTCAAGGGCCACTGACGCTCCCCCCTTGCTTGGGCCCGTCCCGCCGGCCGGGGCCCCCCCCCCCCGCCGGGCCGCGCCCACCCGGGGGGGGGGGGGGGCGGGGGGCGGCGTACAGGGCCCCCTCCCGCCCCCCCCGTGGCTGGCGCCGACCCGCCCGCTGGGCCCACCCCCGGGGGCGGGCCCGGCGCAAGCTCTGTGTGGGGCGTGCCGTGAGGCTACCTACGCAAGTGCTCAGTTCTAGCGGCGGTCGATCAGCTCGCCGAGCCGGATGATGGCGGCCACGATCTCGTCCCGTGAAGAGACGGTGAGCTGCTGCAGGACCAGCCCGTCGAGTGCGGCGAAGATGGCCCGCGCCGCGGCCCGGTCCGCGCGGTGGCCGTAGTGGGTGAGGAAGTGTTCCACGAGGCTGATGTAGCTCTCGTAGAGGTTGTTCGCCATCCTGCCGAGCTCGGGACTGCGTCGCGAGGCCAGGATCATGTAGTACTGGAAGATCTGCAGATTCGGCTCGTCGGCGACAAGCCGCGTCAAGGACGTCGCGAAGTCCTTGTCCAGCTCGGAGGCCAGCGTCAGGTCCGCCATTTGCTGCGACCGCTGCACGGCCCAGACGGTCGCGGCTTCCAAGAGGGCTTCCTTGGACCCGAAGTGGTGTGAGATCAGCGTGTTGTTCACGCCCGCCCGCTGGGCGACTTTCCTGTAGCTGAGGCCGTCCAGGCCTTCCTCCGCGACGACGTCGATGACGGCCCTGATGAGAGCCTCCCGGCCGGTCCCGTATCTGAGCTCGCTGATCGTCATGCGCAGAATCCTACTCGCAAAACTCTGCACTTGCAGAGCTTGACAGCAAAACTAAGCAAGTGCAGAGTAGTTGGCGTAGTGATGCAGGCCACCTTCGGCCGCCGAACTTCATTCCCCGTCATCCCATGCAAAGGAGCGACCATGAGCGCCCCCATCTTCTACGCCAGCACCGATCGGGAACTCGCCGAGCCCTTCGCACTCGGCCAAGTCCAGTGGCTCCGCAAGCCCGGCGACGGCGATCGCCCCGCCCTTTCCGGCGGTATCTGGACCGTGACCCCGGAAGAGGCACCCGAGACGTTCGATCTCGCCTTCGAGGAGGACGAGACGCTGTACATCATCGAGGGCCACCTGCGGATCGAGATCATCGGCGGCCAGACCTTCGACCTCACCGACGGCAGCATGGCCTCCTTCAACAAGGGCGCCAAGACCCGCTGGACCGTGGTCAAGCCGACCACCGAGTTCTTCGTCTACAGCTGAGGGGCGGGGACAGTGCAGAACGGCTCCGACGTCATCGTCATCGGCGCCGGCTTCGCCGGCCTCGTCGCGGCCCGGGAACTGAGCCGGAAGGGCCTCAGCGTCCGGATCCTCGAGGCCCGCGACCGGATCGCCGGACGCACGTGGCTCGAGCCGCGAATGGGCCGCAACCTCGAACTCGGGGGGACCTGGGTCCACTGGAGCCAACCCCACGTGTGGGCCGAGCTCACCCGCTACGGCATC
Source organism: Sinomonas sp. (assembly GCF_051955515.1). Lineage (GTDB taxonomy): Bacteria > Actinomycetota > Actinomycetes > Actinomycetales > Micrococcaceae > Sinomonas. The sequence continues at coordinate 6,480 of NZ_JBQCGQ010000272.1, read as the reverse complement.
GGCGTCGTGACCGGCCGCGACTTCGAGAAGGCGTACTGGCACGCCGACGGCCGCCTCCACGAGGGGTCGCCGGACGAGCTGATGATGCTCCTCGACGGCCCCAACCGCGACTTCCTCGCGCCATCGCGCCAGCTCGTCCCCCTCCCGTACGAGCCGCTGAGCAACCCGGCGATCAAAGAAGCGGACCAGCTGACCGTGGCCGAGAAGATCGACGCGCTCGAGCTCGACCCGGTCTCCGACCAGCTCATGCGCAGCTTCTGGGCGCTGAACTTCAACGGGCGCATCGACGATGCTGCCTACACCCAGGCCCTCCGCTGGGCGGCCGCGGCGTTCCACGAGTGGCCGATCATGTTCGAGACCTGCGCGACCTACAAGGTCCAGGGCGGCACCGCGGCGCTCGCCCAGGCGATCCTCGACGATGCCGACGTCGATCTCCGCCTGAGTGCCCCAGTCGCGGAGGTGAGGCAGGACGCGGAGGGGGTTGTCGCCGTCGTCCGCGATGGCACCGAATTCGCTGCCAGAGCGGTGGTTGTCACCCTGCCGCTGCATGCCCTCAACAGCGTGAGCTTCGTGCCCGAGCTCTCGCCCGGCAAGCGCGAGGCGGCCGAGGGCGGGCAGCTAGGCCTCGGGGCCAAGCTCTGGATCAAGGTCAAGGGCCGCCGTGAGCGCTTCGTGGCCATGGGGCCGCAGGACTGGCCTCTGAATTTCGTCCAAGCCGAATACCTCGACGCCGAGAGCACCACGCTCGTCGCCTTCGGCCCGGACGCCGCCGCGGTCGACGTCGGCGACGCCGCCGCCGCGCAGGAAATCCTCCGCCGGTGGATCCCGGACCTCGAGGTCCTCGAAGTCTCCGGCCACAACTGGGTCGAGGACGAGTTCGCCCGCGAGACCTGGCCGATGCACCGCGTCGGCTACCTCTCGGAGAGCCTCGCCGAGCTCCAGCGGCCCGAAGGGCCGATCTTCCTCGCGGGGTCCGACTACGCCAACGGCTGGGGCGGCTTCATCGACGGCGCGATCGAGAGCGGCTTCACCGCCGCCCGCGCCATTGCGGAGCAGTTCGGCGTGGGGCTGTGACCTAGCTGTGCGAGGGGGATGGGCTGCCGACGGCGACGCCGAGGGCCTGGACTGCTTCGGCGAGCTGTTCGGCGGTGATCGCCTTCGCGAAGTACTGGAGGGTGAGCCCGTCGAGGGCCGCGAACATGGCCAAGTTCAAGCCGGGGTCGTCCTGTGCGCCGAGCGCGACGCGGCCGGCAGCGAGGGCGGCGACGTACCGGCTGTACAGCTCTCGCACGGCATCCTGCAGCTCGGGGCGCCGGGTGGCCTCCATGACCATCTCGAACTGGAAGATCTCAATGTCCGGCTGGGAGAGGACGTTCCGGACCAGCGCCTCGCGGAATGCGGTCGCGTCGGTCGCGTATTCGCTGAGGTCGGCCGCGGCCATCGCCCGGTCGACGGTCCACTCCAGCGCTGCGGCGAGGAGCCTGTCCCGGGTGCCGAAGTGGTGCGCGATCAGGCTGTTGTTCAGGCCCGCTTCTTCGGCCACCGCGCGAAACGTCAGCCCCCGCAGTCCCTTGCGCGCCCCCACCCGCACGGTCGCTTCGAGGAGGGCTTCCCTGCCCTCTCCGTGGCTGGGCTGTCGTTTCTCAGGGCTCACCCCTTCAGCTTAGGCGGTTGCGGGATGGCAAGTTCGCCCTTGACACCCTGATCAAGCGACCCGTAATCTCTATCACTAAGCAGATGCTCAATATGACGACGGCGGCCCGGTCCCGAACAGCGCATCCGCTAGTCCGAACCGGCACTCGCACGCCGACGAGGTGTCCCGAATTCTCTTACCCGCCCCACCGGGCGATCACCTGAAGGTCCAAAGGAGGACCCGTGAGCAATACCCAGCATGAGGTCGTGGTGCCGCCGTCGGTCGGCGAGACCCGCCTCAAGTCCAACAGCCTCGGCTTCATCGGAATCGCGTTCTTCGTCGTCTCGGCCGCCGCCCCGATGGCGGCCTTCGTGGGGGCGAGCCCGGTGATCTTCTCGGTCATGGGACCCGGCGTCCCGCTCGTCTACATCCTCGTTGCCCTCGTGATCGCCGTCTTCGCGGTCGGCTACCTGAAGATGAGCCGCCACATCGTCAGCGCGGGAGGCTTCGTCGCCTACATCTCCCGAGGCCTGGGCCGGCACGCCGCCACGGGCGCCGCGGGGATCGTGATCGTCACCTACATCTCGCTCCAGGTGGGCCTGTGGGCACAGTTCGGGGTGTTCGCGCAGCAGCTCGTCTCCCGCCTGTTCGGCCTGGACCTGCCAGTGTGGGTGTGGGTGCTGGCGTTCCTGATCATCACGACCGCGCTGACGATGCGCGGGGTGGACCTGAACCTGCGGATCCTCGGGGTGCTCCTGGGGCTGGAGATCATCGCGATCGCCGCTCTGGTGATCGGCGTCGTCGCAGGTTCCGGGGGCAAGGACATGTCCCTCGTGAGCTTCGCTCCCACGCAGCTCTTCCAGCCCGGCCTCGGCGTCGCGGTCCTGTTCGTCTTCGCCTGCTTCACCACCTTCGAGGCGACGACGGTCTTCGCCGAAGAGGCCAGGGAGCCCCGTCGGACGATCCCTCGGGCGCTGTTCGCGGTCATCGTCTTCGTCGGGATCTTCTACACGGTGGCGACGTGGGCCGTCAGCGTCGCGGTGGGTCCGGACAAGGTCCAGGACGCCGCCACCAACGACCTGGCAGGGATCATCTTCTCGGTCGCCGGGAAGTACGTGGGGCCCTGGCTGGACATCACCATGCAGGTCCTGGTCGTCTCGAGCTTCATCGCGATGCTGATCGGGGTGCAGAACATGTTCTCCCGCTACGTCTTCGCCCTCGCCCGTGGTCGGGCCCTGCCGAAGCAGCTCTCCCGGGTGTCGAAGAAGTCGCAGGTTCCCGCGACGGCGGCGCTGGTGAACGGGATCGTGATTGCCGTGATCCTGATGGCCTTCCTCTGGTCCGGCGCTGACCCGATCGTCATCGTGTTCTCGTGGTTCGTCGCGCTGGGCACGGTGGGCTTCATCGTTATGATGGGCTTCGCCTCCGTCTCCATCCTGGTCTTCTTCATCCGCGAGAAGCTCGAGCGGGGGTTCTGGAGCACCCGGGTGGCCCCGATCGCGGCCATCGTGCTCATGGTCACCGTCCTGGTGATCGCCATCGCGAACTACGACTCGATGCTCTCCGGCGACGGCTCGATCGCCCGGCAGCTGCTGTGGTTCATCCCCGTGGCCTTCGCGGCCGGAGCCCTTCTGCCCCTGGTCAAGAAGGACATCGACTTCGACAGCATCGTCGCCGCCGGCGGCTGACCGACCCGCTCTCCATTCGCTACCGCCACGCATTCCACGAAAGGGAACCCCATTGTCTACCGCTCCTGAACAGCTCGCCCCGACCGAACAGGACTACGTCCCCACCGACCAGTGGCCAGACGTCACCGTGATGCTCGACGGCTTCGGCGAGCCGAGCCTCCCGGCCAGCACAGCCCTCGAAGGGACCCCTATCCGGGTCCGGTTCGAGAACGGCTGGACGATCGAGCACACCTTCGCCGACGGGCAGATCACCTGGAAGATCACCGAGGGGGCGGGCGCAGGCCAGACCGGCACGCATCCGTACCGGGCCGTGGAGGTCCGTCCCGGGATCTTCTTCGTCGACTTCGTCAAGGGCGAGGGCGCCCACTCGAGCGACGTGTCCATGGTCATCGACCAGTCGGACGGACGGGTGACGGTCGCGGACTCTTCATTCCTGGATCGCGGCGGCAAGGTCCGCATGCACACTGAGATCCTCTCCGGCCGCGTTGCGGGGACGGGGGAGATCGAGCCGCGCCAGCGCACGAGCGAGCTCGTCGGCAAGCGCATCTACTACCGCTACAGCCCCACTGAGCACTACGAGCACATCTACCTCAACGCCGGCACGTTCGTCTGGCACTGCGTCAAGGGCGGCGAGGTGGGCCTGGCCGACGCCGATCCCGTCCAGGTCTTCGAGCTCGCCGAGGGCGTCGTCATCCTGCACTGGTCCGAGACGGTCATGCCAGTCGAGTCGATTGTCGTGATCGATCTGGCCAACAAGCGTTCCATTGGGCGGATGTTCTGCTGGGACGGCCCAACCCTCGACACGGTGCACCTGCCCTTCGACAGCCAGTTCACAATCCTCGAGGACACGGCCTACCCGGCCGAGTGACCCTCCCGCGAACACTCCACAGGAGACTCCAATGACCACCACCACGACGTCGATCCTCGACGCCATCACCGTCCCCGAGAGCCAGGGCCGCCCGGTCCCGGACGCGGCCACCCGGGAGACCATCGGGCACGCCCCCGTCCATGGGCTCGACGACCTCGAGGCCGCCATCGCCGCCGCCCGCGCGGCCCAGCCGGCCTGGAACGCCCTCGGCGACGCCGAGCGCTCCCGCATCCTCAACGCCATCGCCGACGACCTCGAGGCGAACCTCGAAGAGCTCGCCAGCATCCTCTCCCGGGAGCAGGGCAAGCCCCTCGACGGACCCAACGCCCGCTTCGAGGTCGGCGCCTGCGCTGTCTGGACCCGTAGCGCCGCCAACACGGTCCTCGAGCCCGAGGTCGTCTTCGACGCCGGCGGCGCCCGCTCCGAGGTGCACTACGACCCGCTCGGCGTCGTGGGGGCCATCGGTCCTTGGAACTGGCCGATGATGATCACGGTCTGGCAGATCGCGCCGTCCCTGCGCATGGGCAACACGGTCGTGGCCAAGCCCAGCAGCTTCACCCCGCTGTCGGTGCTCGCCCTGGCCGAGATCTTCAACCGCCACCTGCCCGAGGGAGTCCTGACCGTCGTCTCCGGCAACCGCGAAGTCGGTGCCGCGATCGCCGCCCACCGCGGCCTGGACAAGATCATGTTCACGGGTTCGACCGAGGCCGGCCGCAAGATCGTCGCCTCCTCGGCCCAGAACCTCGCCCGGCTCACCCTCGAGCTCGGCGGGAACGACCCAGGCATCGTGCTCCCCGGCACCGACGCGAAGGCCATCGCGGAGAACCTCTTCTGGGGCTGCTTCATCAATACCGGCCAGACCTGCGCTGCGCTCAAGCGCCTCTACGTGCACGAGTCGGTCTACGATGACGTTGTCGAGGCCCTTGCCGAGCTCGCCAGCGCGACGCCGATGGGTCCCGGCCTGCAGGAGGGCAACGTCCTGGGCCCGCTGCAGAACCAGAGCCAGTTCGACATCGTCAAGGACCTCGTCGACGACGCCCGCGCACGCGGGGCGAGGATCGTCGTCGGCGGCGAACCCTCCCCCGAGCTCGGGCCCCTCTTCTACCGGGCCACCGTGGTCGCAGACATCGAGGACGGCGCCCGCCTGGTGGACGAGGAGCAGTTCGGCCCCGCCATCCCCGTCATCAAATACACCGACGTCGACGACGCCATCCGCCGCGCCAACGCCTCCGAGCAGGGCCTCGGCGCCTCCGTCTGGTCCGACGACGTCGACGCCGCGGTCGCAGTCGCCAAGCTGCTCCAAGCCGGAACCGTCTGGATCAACCAGCACGGCACCCTCAACCCGGACGTGCCCTTCGGCGGGACCAAGCAGTCCGGCTACGGCCAGGAATTCGGCGTCGCAGGCCTCAAGGCCGTCGCCGCCCCCAAGGTCATCAGCCGCTGAAACCACCCCAGCCTCAAGGGGCCCATCGCCCCCTCCCGCTCAGCTTGCTCCGTCACGTCCGCAGGGGTCACCCCCTGCGGACGTGACGGAGCAAGCGAGATTAGCCGACGACGGCGGCGCTCGCCAGCTTCTCGAGGATCGCCTCGGGCCACGGGGCGGACTCCTCGGTACCGCGCGGGACGTACACCGTCACGTAGCGGCCCGAGGCGGCGAGCCGCCGCGGGATGGGCGCGGATCCCTCCCGGTCGAACGCCTCGCCCGTGACCTCGAACCGGAACGTCATCGACGAGCGGCCTACCGACTCGATCTCGAGCACGGTCGTGGCCTCCTGCCCGAAATACAGCTTCGAGCGGAAGTCGACCTCCTGGTGAACCCGGGGCGCGGTGCCGAAGTACTCCTCGAGGAGGCCGAGGCGCCTGAACAGCTGCGCTTCGGCAGCCTCAACGCTCCTCGTGATGAAGGAGTTGTGGTGGTGGCCGGAGGCGTCCGTGTCCACCCACTCGACCGTCCGGGTGACGGTCTCGCGGATGGCTCCCGGAAGGAGGTCGCTCATCATCAGGCGTTCGCCGCCTCCAGTTCGGCGCGGGCAGACGCGGGCGTCCAGCGCAGGTGGGTGGGCAGTTCGTCGGCGTCGGGCTCGCGCAGGAGCGAGAGCCGGGGGCGGATGGCGTCGGTGCGTGCCGAGGGCGGCTTACGGCGGCCGGCCCGGAACTGGGCGGGCCAGTCGGCGCCGTCCCCGCGGTATTCCTGCTCGGCGGCCGCGTGCAGGGTCCACTGCGGGTCGTAGAGGTGCGTCCGGCCGAGCGCGACGAGGTCGGCGCGGCCTGCGAGCAGGATCGAGTTGACG
>NZ_JBQCGQ010000271.1:0-7414 GCF_051955515.1 Sinomonas sp. | reverse complement strand
TTGAGGGAGCGAACGGGGCAGGGAAAACCACTCTGCTGCGCATCCTGCTCGGGCGAGATTCTCCTACGTCCGGAACCGTGTGGTTCGACGGCGAAGCCGTCCCCGAGCAAAGCATCGCCGCAGTGATGCAGACCCCTCCGTTCTTCGAGAACTTGACCGTATTCGAACACCTGCAATTCGTGCAGGCATCATGGGGCATCCTCGCCGAAAAAACTCGACCTTCCGAGCTGCTGGCCGAACTGGGCATCGAGCGGATCTCAGACAGCTTCCCCGACGAACTCTCCTCCGGCGAATGCCAGCTCGTGGCTCTGTGCTTCGGCCTCTTGCGACCCGCGACACTGCTCGTGCTCGACGAGCCCGAGCAGCGCCTCGATGTCGAGCGGCGAGCCGCCGTGAGACGAATCCTCGCCCAGAGTAAGGCAGAAGGGCTGACCATCGTGATGGCAACCCACGATCGGCACTTCGTCGACGAGCTGGCCGACCAGACAGTGCGGCTGGAGATCCCGACGTAAATGAAGCCCCAGAACTCACAGTCGCTGCCCGATGTCGCCATCCCTAGTCTGCTGGCGGCACATCGCTTCATCAGGGACCGCAGAGCCGGACACCACAGCACGCTCTACCGCGTCTACATAGCAGTGATCTGTGCGGCGTTCCTCGGCGCGCCGGGGATCTTCTCAGCGATCAGCGCTGTCTCCCTTCTGAGCCAGGCTGTGAGCCCCTTCGCAGTGGCGGAGTCGCTGCACGCCGCCGGTGCTGTGTTCGTTGCCCTGACTGCGTTCATGCCATCGCACGCCGGCCTCGTGGTGCCCACAGCACGCGAACTCTTCTACTTCATCGAAGGGCCATTCGGGGTACGGAAAACGCTCACCCACCGCACCTTGATGCTCTTTGTGCTAGTCGCCGGAGTCGGAGGACTGGTAGGAGGAGTGGTCGCGGCGGGACTGGGGATGGAAAGCTGGACCGCCGTGCGCACAGTTGCGTCAGGGCTCGGACTGGGCGGGATCGTTGCGGGATCCCTCGTAGTCCGGCAAAGCGCGTCCGCGACAACAGGGCGATGGGTCATCGGCGGTGCTGGCGTGCTCCTTTGCGCCGCATCGCCCTGGTTCGGAAGGACAGGATGGCTTCCGCTGGCCATCTCGGCTCTTGAATTCGCAGCCGCGGTTGCGCTCTTCGCGCTTGTCCCAGCCTGTCTGGACAGCGTGCCGCTTGGCCGCCTGGAAGCGGACATGGCGTCAAGGGACGCGCTGATCGCAGGACTTATGGCGGGCGACGCACGGGCCTTCGGGTCCACCCAACCGGGGCGGACCCGAAGATTCCGCCGGCTCCGGACGGGATTCCGCGCAGGGCCCTGGTCCAGAGCCCTGCGGGTCGACTCTCTCTCGGTCCTGAGGAGTCCTGTCCGGTCGGGTACGGCACTTCTGGCAGGTGCGGCCACTGGCGCTCTCACCTGTGTTGCGGATGGGAATCTGCTCGCTGCCGCCGTCGCTCTTGTTGTCCTGGAACGGGTCTTCAGGGTGCACGCTAAGGGCCTTCTGGATTATCTGGACACCGTCGGGGCCGACCGCATCGTCCCAGACTCCTTCTGCCGGATGATCCTCCGACACATGGTGATGCCGTGGGCACTGCTGGTGCTGTGCATTGGCGCAGGCGCTCTGGCGGCATACCCGCTGGTCCAAACTGGAGCGCAAGGCTCGGGTGTTCTTGCTCTGATGCTCACAGCCCCGCCCTGCGTGTCGTTAATGCTCGCGGGCTCTGCAGGGGCACCCGTGGGAATGCTGTCGCCAGTCCTCAGCCCGGTGGGGGACGCCTCATCCCTCGCTCTGGTGCTGTGGATGTTTCGCGGACTTATCCCGGCTGGATTGTTCGTCCTGATCGCGTTCAAGGTGGGGATCGCGGTCGGCGTCGCAGTCCTGATCCCGGCCTCGGCCGCCCTTGCCGTCCTACGTCTTCGCAGCCTCAGAGGCGTCGAAGCGAAATCCTCCGGCCACATTTGGCGAAGGCGCTGAAAGGGACGAGGACGTCGCGGACATCGGGTTCAGGCCCCAACGCTCGCCGCCGTCAGGGGAGGTCGCCGAGGGCCCAGGCCGCGACGGCGTGTCCGAGGGCGAGCCGCTCGTGCGGGTGGGCCAATGTCCGAGCTGAATCGCCTCGGGCCACCCGGTCTCGCGGAACAACTCCACGACCTCGACAGAGCCGTCCTTGACCACGAGGGGCGTGTGCTCAGGAAGGAGGCGCCCGCCGTCGTCTGCTGAGGCGGTTCCCCCAAGGTACACACTCCGTCGAGCCCCACGAGCACGAGGTCGGCCCGACGTGCGAGCCCATCGAGCACCGGACCGGCCTGTTCCGCGTTCCAGAATGCGGCCCAGAGGTTGGCGTCGAAGAAGGTCTGGAGCCCTGCGGTGGCTCGGCTGTCGAGGACAGTCGTCAACCGGCTCGCTCAGGGCCCTGCGAGGTCTGACTGAGGCAGCGATCACGCCATCCTTCCTCACTACAGGCGACCACCACTCCCTAACGAGGAACCCCGTGGGGCGCCACAGGACCAGAAGGGACGATCTCAATGGTCGAGGGCACAAATTCAGTGGTGGTCCACGGATGACATGTTGGCAGCAAACCAAATAACGGTCGGTGAGAGAAATTGCAATTTTGCCTGAGAGGGCGGTGCGTGATGCGAAAGACCAAGAAGCGGTTCATCGTCGTCGGCATCCTGATCTGTATCGCGGGTGCCCTGTTTGACACACTGAGCTCTTCGATCTTGGGCGCTATCCCATGGTGGCAAGCGTACCCAGCTCACGGCTGCCCAAGCTTCGACGACGCCGCCCTACTTCTCTCACAACAACAGCTTCAGCGTCTTCCCAAACCGCAGGAATGCGAGCGATGAGACCCTACGGATCGTGGCCGAAAAGGGCGGAATGATGAGCGCGATGCCCCTCGAGCTCAATGACAACGAGGCCCCCACCGTCGCGGATATGGGTGAGCACGTCATGCACGCCCTCGACGTCATGGGGCCTCGGACTGTCGGAGTCTGCACCGCCTTCCCTAAAGGGCGCTCGAGCGTGTACGAGACCGCGTACATCGATGATGAGGGCTATCTCAACATCCAGTACGACGGAACTCTCTACGTCAAGCGTATGAAATGGGAAGGACCAGGCTGCCTCCAACAGCCGCCGTGGTACCCGTATGCCGAGGGGATCAAGTCCTATGAAGGATTCCCCAACATCACGCGAGAACTCGTGGCGAGCGGCGTTTCTCGGGACATCATCACTGGCGTTCTCGGGGGCAATTTCCTCGATCTTCTGGCGCGGCGCTCGGTGCGCGCACAGAACTGATTGCATTGGAGGGACAGCATTCGTGGGCGGGCAGGGAAAGGACGCGATTCTCTTTCCTGTCCCTGAGCTGCCTGTCAAATTCAAACGCGTCCATCCAGACTGCGGAGGCTCTCCGCCTCTGCTCCTCCGTCCAGATTGTCACGATCACCATCACGAACCCGGTGACTCCGGGCCCTACGACGAGGCTCCGCACCACGTTCTGGGGTCCCGGCCCTTCCACGGTGCCAGTTGCACTCAAATGCCCTGGAGGTCCCGGATAAACTGGGAAGGCGGTTCGAAAAGTCGGGACGGAAGGTCGCGAAGTATGGCTGCGTCCCTGTCATGGCGCGGAATCTTGTACGCCGGAGGGCTCTCCGCCACGGCTGGTTACGTCGACGCTGTCGCATATATCCACCTTGGAGGCTACTTCGTTTCGTTCATGAGCGGCAACACGACGCGAGCCAGTTCCGACGTCGTTCATGGCTCCCTTGTCGGAGCGGGCCTAGCCCTCGGCTTGGTCGCCTTCTTCGTCCTCGGCGTTGTGACCAGCACTCTTGCGTTCCGCCGATCGGAGATCTTCCGACTCCCCCTCGTGTTGGCCCTTGCCAGCTTGCTCCTCGCAGTAGGCGCCCTGATACCGGCCTTAGGGGCTGAGCCAGCAGTGCCTCCCCTGCTGGCAATGGCAATGGGGGTCGTGAACACCTCCTATACCAAGAACGGCGAGGTCAGCATCGGCCTCACCTACATGACGGGAACCCTGGTCAAGATCGGGCAGAACTTCGCCGCCGCGCTCACCGGCGGCAGCCACGCGAGGTGGCTGAAGTACCTGAGCCGGTGGACCATGATCAGCCTTGGCGCTCTCGTCGGGGCGACCGCCTACCAGAACCTAGGGCTGCCCAGCCTCTGGGTCGCGGCCATTGCGTTGGCCGTGTGGGCGGTTCTGGCAGTCGTGCCGACTCGCAGGAACAGGATCGGCGCAGGGGCCGAGCCGGCCCCCGGCCGCTAGTCATTCCATCACCACCTTCGCCCTAGCGATACTGCAATCTGCCCCGCGCCGAAGCAGCAAACATCCACGGGCGAATCGTGGGCGCTTGGGCTGATCGAACCGCTGGGAGCGCTCACCAAGGGAATCCGGCGAGATGCTCCTGGAATTGGTTAGGAGATTGGCATCGATCGTGACAATTGGTTCACTGTGCCGCCGATGTGGCGACCAAACGAATATCTTGGCCACGAATGAGGCCGGGCACTGAACTCATACCGCTCAACGCGCTGGGCTCTGAGCGTCAGACGTCATTGCTAAGAAAGGCTCGCTGAATGTTGAGGACGAGGTCGGTGTGGTTGAGGTCGAGACCTCGTTGAGGACTGTACTTGAAAAAGCGGCGAAGCGTTCGCACCCACCTCAAGGCTGGAGTTCTGCGGTTCTCCAGTTCCGCGTCAACGAGAAGCTCTAGAAGCTTGTGCGAGGACTTTCGCAGCAACGGCAAGCCTTCAAGATGGGGGACATCCTGGGCCCTGAGAAAACGCCTGAAGTGTTCCCGCTCGAGACGGTACGCATCGGCCTCACGGGTGAGCTGCGCCAGTTCCAGCTCTGTACCTTGCGCGGCGTCCAATCGGGCGGCGAGGGCAGTCACGCCGGCCTGAACCGTGAGGCCACCACTGCTTGCACTTTTGCAACGCTGATATCACCGACAGTCTCCCCTGCAAGCTTCTTCGCCAGCCGTCTCGGCGAAAGCACATGAATTCCCCGGGTCGAGAAGAAGGCTCCGATGAGGGGCCAGTCAGCCTCGACGAAGCAGAGCGCTCCGGTGACTGGCACATCCGGCACGATATTACGGACGACCTCGACCTGTTTCAGCACGCCATCGACGAGCTCGGTGCAATCTCGACGACCCACGAGGAGCTTCTCGACCCGCGGCCGAAACAGGCCGCCCTCGATCTTCAGTTCGGGCCGACCCTTATAACGCTTGGCGTCAATTACCCAGATCCCGTCAGGAGTGACGGCAATATGGTCGATGTTCGCTTTCGAGCCAGGAATTCTTCGGTCATGAAGCAGGGCGATGCCGTGTTCGACGAGGGAATCGAGCCGTGCTCCGAGCCGTTCCTCACCTACCGCCCCTCGCTCCCAGGCTTTGGTACTTTGACGCTCCTCTGAGAGGGCTACGGCTAAGTTGCCGAACCGACCCCATCGTTCGCGGAGCCGCTCCTCATCCTTCGCCTTGCGGCGCTCGTATTCCCTGCGCGCCGATGAACCGGCATTGCCGGATTCATTGAGCGGCAGTCCATTCGATGACTCGACCTCCGGGACCGCGAGCTCCCCGAGGCGATCCCCGCAGTCCAAGCAGCGAACGGACTTCGTCTTGCTCTCGTAAACGGCTTCCGTCCCCGCGGAGAGGGAAGCCCCGCATTCGTGGCAAGTCCCTGCGTACCGGAGTTTCATCTTTTTCATGCGAAAGCATCCCTCCGTAGACCCGGAAATTCAGGCGCGACCGAAGCGCTGGTATGCAGCCTGCAGAGAGATGTCCCGTGTCGCTCCGATGGGTCGAGGTGAAATGACTCAGTCCAGCTAGCCGGCAAGAAGTTCCCCATCGCTTTCTGCCAGGCGCAGGGACCGCAGGTGCTCGACAAACGCTGCCTCGGGACGGTCGGGGTGTTCAGCAATAAGTCGACGGAGCCGATCCTTCGACTCCTCGGTCAGGCCCGGTCCCTCAAGGGCCTCACGCAGGATGCCCCGCACCTGATCGCGAAGAGTCTTTTCCTCCGGATGCGGCTTCAGAGGAGGAAGACGTTCTTCGATCGCCGTCACTGCACTCCCCTGCTCGTGGACCAACTCATCTTTTTCTTAACGGTATGACGGCGCCACATCCGCGAGCCTTGAACTTGCAGATTCTTCTGCCAAGCCTTGCACCCCGGGGCAGGCGGGCCGCAGCGCAGCCGTCACCGAATCCCTGTGTCGCAGGAGATATCAGCACGCGTCGTCACGCCCGCCACCACTGCCACTGCCGTCTCGGGGCAGCGTGGCCAAACGGCCGAGCCACCAACCACCACCACATAGCTCCCCGGCGCGAGATGGAACTCGTACCGGCCGCTCCCGTCGCTCTCGGCCGAGGCCACTGCTCGGCCACCAGCACGAGCTTCGACAACCGTCGACACCGGCCGCGGCGGGCACGGCTGATCCACCCTCTCGACCGGACAGGTCGGTCCGGCCGTTACGTAGCCATACACGCCCGAGGTGATGGACGGCGACGGGCTGGCCGAACCGCTTGCCGCCGTCGTCGTCCGTTGGTCGGAGGCGGCTCCACCGACGCAGCCCACCAAAAGCAGACAAGCCGCGGCCATCTCAAAGATGACCGCGGCTTTGGCGCGTTTCATGACGTGATACCCCGACGGCTATCGATCTACCAGGTCGTCCGCAACGCGGCGGAGATCCTGGGCCCAGCCCGCTGAGCGGCTTGTCCCGGCTGACCCAGCCTCGAAGTTGACTAGCGCGTCGGCAATAGAATTCAGGGCCATCGAAAGGTTCCCCTTCACCGCGGAGTACCCTTCTTCGGAACGCGGATCTGCAGATTCCGTTGAGAGCAGTTCAGCCCCGGCCCTAATGATCAGCGAAGCTTCGAATTCATTCATCGCCGGCCTCCTTGAAACTCAGAGTACGCCCAGGCGGTCGTCCGAGTGGCGATGATGTCCAGCACCGCGATGAAGTGCGGACTGCCGGACATTACGCTCGCCCGTATCGGGCCGCGATCGGGCACTCGAAGGGGTCACGGGCCGCCAGCCCGACGGTGTTGAGGTAGGCGATAACGATGCCGTAAGACCGCCAAAGGCTGGTTTCGGTGTACGGAACGGCGAGGCGCGTGCACTGCTCGCGGACCATCCTCCGGGCCTTGGCCAGGTGCGGTCGCGGCATGCTCGGGAAGAGGTGATGCTCTACCTGGTAATTCAAACCGCCCATGAGCCACGTGGCCCACCAGCCCCCGGAGATGTTGCGCGACGTGCGAACCTGCTTCGAGAAGAAGTCGAGCTTGGCATCCCGGGCGATCACCGGCATTCCTTTGTGGTTGGGAGCAAATGTCGCCCCCATGTAAAGGCCGAAGACTGCCAGTTGGACGCCG
>NZ_JBQCGQ010000270.1:0-13111 GCF_051955515.1 Sinomonas sp. | reverse complement strand
CCGGAGGTAATGGCATGACGACCACCCAAGAAACCCACAAGCCGGGCAGCGCACCCGCAGTGGCGGCGCCCGACGCGCGCGTTCCCGCGCGGCGGCCGCTGCAGAGGCGCCAGCTGCCCAAGATCTCAGAGGTGCGCGAGCTCCTGCAGTTCCGGGCCCCCGTTCTCGACCCGGTCCGCCGGCGCCTCGAGAGTGCGCTCACCATCGAGGATCTGCGCAAGATCGGGCGCCGCACCACTCCGCGCGCGGTGTTCGACTACGTGGACGGCGCCGCCGAATTCGAGGTCACGGCCAAGCGCAACCTGGCAGCCTTCCGAGAGGTCGAGTTCGTCCCCGAGACGCTCAACTCCGTGGCCGACCCCGACCTCTCGACCGAGCTGTTCGGCGAGCGCATCGCCTTCCCCCTCGTCTTCGCACCCACGGGCTACACCCGGATGATGCACCACGAGGGCGAGGCGGCCGTGGCCAGGGTCGCCGAGCGCAACAATCTCCCGTACTCGCTCTCGACGGTGGGCACGACCACCATCGAAGAGGTGCGGGAGGCCGCCCCGAACGGGCAGAACTGGTTCCAGCTGTATCTGACCAACAACGTGGCGCTGAACGAGGAGATGGTGGGGCGCGCGCTCGACGCGGGCTGCAAGACCGTCATCCTCACGGTCGACACCGCGGTGGCCGGCGGCCGGCACAAAGACACCCGCAACGGCCTGACCATCCCGCCCTCGCTTACGGTGAAGACGTTCCTCGACATGTCCCGCTTCCCGTACTGGTGGTTCAACAAGCTCACCACGGCGCCGATCAACTTCGCGCTGCTCCGCGACTACCCGGGGACGTCGGCGGATGTCGCCGCGATGCTGTTCGACCCCGGGCTCGAGTACAACGACCTCGCGTGGCTCCGCAAGGCGTGGCCGCACAACCTCCTCGTCAAGGGCATCACGAATCCGCAGGACGCGGCCCGCGTCGTCGGAGACTTCGGTGCGGACGGCGTCGTCGTGTCGAACCATGGCGGGCGTCAGCTCGACCGGACGCCGGCCACCCTCGACGTTCTGCCTGCGGTCCGCGACGCGGTGGGCAGCGAGGCGACGCTGCTCCTCGACAGCGGGGTGCGCAACGGGCAGGACATCGTTGCCGCTCTCGCCCGTGGGGCGAATGCCGTGATGATCGGCCGGGCATACCTGTATGGCCTCATGGCCGGCGGGGAGCGCGGCGTTGAACGGGCGGTCGAGATCCTGCGGACCGAGTACCGGCGCAGCCTCCAGCTGCTCGGGCTTCGCGAGACCGCACAGATCTCCTCGCGGCACGTGCGGACGCGGGGGTAGGGGCCGCCCTTTGCTGCGAAAGCGCACGTTTGCTTCGAAGGCGCCCCTTTGCGCGCCCTCAAAGCTACGCTCTCGCAGCAAAGGTACGTCCTCGCTGCAACCGGCGTGCAGGAGCCCTAGGCCACCGCGAACAGGTGCACTACCACCTTGTCCGGGTACCGCTCGCCGGACCCGACGAACAGGGTGCGGTTCATCCAGTCCCACTCGGCCGCGGAAGTGCGAAGCCGCACGGCGCAGCGGAAGTAGATCTCCACGGGGTCAACGGCTTCGCCCGCGACCAGACGGGCCATCGCCTCCGTGCTCCCCGAGCGGAGGGCGGCGTTGTCCACTGAGATGACAGCGCCGTCCTCCGTTTCGATCGCGTAGCGAGCCTCGAGCTGCGTGAGCTCCGGCGAGTGGAGGGTCTGGAAGTCCGCTCCGCCCGAGAGGACCCGGCCCGTGAGCCGGGGGCCCGTGACCGTCCCGCCCGTGATGGGGATGATCCGCCGGTGCCCTTCGGGAGTGGGGCCGACGTCGATCGGCGCCGCGATGAGCACAGAGAGCGTCCCCACGTAGCCGAGGGCAGGGGGCAGCGGAGTGGAATCTCGAGCCATGCCTAGGACAGTACCCGCAGCGTGATCCGGCTCGGCGCGCTCGGGCCGAAATGCACTGCCTGGTGCGCCATCACAGTGTCGGACGAATCGAGGGCCTTGGCCCCTGTGTTGAGGTTGCGGTCCCATCGGGGGTGGCAGCTCGACGTGACCTGGACGCGGAGCCGGTCGCCGGTCTGGAAGGTGCACGCTGTGGCCCAGAGGCTCACGGCGAATTCCTCCACCCGGCCAGGGGTCAGCAGCCGCCGCGGCACTCCGGCGCGGAAGACGCCATCGCCCGCGCACGCGTCGCGCCACGAGGCCCGGACGATTCCGTCCGCGAGCCCCACCGAGCGGCCGTCGGGCGTCACCCGGCAGAGCCGCACCACGAAGTCGGTGTCGATGGCCGACGACGACGCAAAGAGGTGCGCTGTGACCTCACCGAAGACGGTGAGCGGCTCGGCGAGGGCTTCGCTGGTGAACGTGAGCACGTCGCCGCGCGCCTCGACCTGCCCTTGCTCGGCCGGTCCGGCGAAGTCGGCCCCGAGGTGCATGGTCGCGCCACCGGTGGTGGGGACGGGGTTGAGGGGGTCATAGTCGTACTCCACGATGCCGTCCCCGTGTGCTCCCTCCTCTAGCGTTCCGTCCGGGCCAAGGAAGAACTGGATCTTCGCGGCCGGCTCGGGCAGCTCGTCGAAGCCCCGCCACCGGTTTTCCCCCATGACGTACACGAGCGCCCGGGGCAGCTTGGGCGCATTCGGTCCGCGATCGCCGTCGAGCACGCCTCGGAACCACTCGGCATGGATCGACGAGAGATCGCCGAAGGAACCGACGGAGGCCGCCGAGCCGCCCGGGAATGCCACGTCGGGGAACAGGCCCGTGTAGTTGGTGTGGCTCCACGGCCCGAGGATGAGGTTCGGACTCGGGACTGAGGGGTCCTTCCGCGACGCCTCGAGCTGGAGCCGGTACTGGGCCAGCGTGTTCGGCAGGAAGATGTCGAACCACCCGCCGATGTTGAGGGTCGGGAGGGCAACCGGCTCGGAGGTCGGCCAGTTCCAGGCCTCGGAGATCTCGCCGCCCGGATCCGCGCCCGTGGACGGGATGATGTGCGACTGCAGGAAGGTGCTCGCCCGGGCCTTGAGGTCGTTGAGCGGGAGCGTCCCGTACGCTGACCCGTCGGCGAAGGAAGCGTCGAGCTCGCGCCAGGCGTCGAGTTCGCGGTCCAGTCGCGCCGGATCGCCGGCGAACTCGCGCCGGATCGTCTCCAGCGAGATCGAGCCGTGGCCCCAGCTCAGTCGGGAGCCGAGCTCGAATGCTCCTCCCCGGAAGAGCGCCCCATGGTCTGCGTTCCCAGCGGCGCAGACGCCGGGCGCGAGCGCGGCGAGGCCTCGGGGGTGGCGTCGCGCGGCGCGCAGCTGGGACTCGCCGAAGTACGAACGGCCCCACATTCCCACTTGGCCTGAGGAGTACGGGAGGCTCGCTGCCCACTCGACCGCCTCGGCGCCGTCGTCCGCTTCCTGGACGCTGGGCGCGAAGTCGCCGTCCGAGCCGAAGCGGCCGCGCACGTCCTGGAGGATGACCACGAAGCCGGCCGCGGCCACCGTCGCGGGGTTGAAGTAGGCCGAGTTGACGGAGAGGTCGCGCCCGTACGGGGTACGGGTCAAGAGGACGGGGAAGCGCTCGCCGTCCGCCGCGGGCCGGTAGACGGTGGACCGCAGGATCGTGCCGTCGCTGAGGGGCGTCTCGACGTCGTTTTCGATGAGGACGTTGAAGCGTTCGATGAGGACGTTGACCATCAGGCGGCCTTCCTGCCGAGGTCGTCGGTGTCCACGCGGTAGGTCTCACGGACCCAGATGAGGGTTACGAGGGCTGAGACGCCGCAGCAGACTGCGGTGAAGACGGCGACCGGGACCCAGCCGTCGGGGCCAGGTCGGACGACGGCGGCGGCGATCGTGGGCGCGAAGCCCGTCACGATGAGTCCGAGCTGGGAGGAGATGGCCGCGCCCGAGTAGCGGATGCGGGTGGGGAACATCTCCGCCACGATTGCCGGGCCGAGCGGGTTGACCATGCCGTAGCCGACCACCATGACGACGATCGAGGTGGCGAACACGAGCGGGACGTTCTTCTCCGAGATGGACCAGAAGTAGGCGAAGATGGCGACCGCGCAGATGACATTGCCGGCGATGAAGACGGGCTTGCGGCCGATCCGGTCGGCGAGGATGCCGAACAGGGGTTGGGCGATGATGCCAAGAGCCGCCGTGACGATGGTGGTGGCGAGCATGATGCTGCTCGAGACGAGGTGGCCGTTCGTCGCGTAGGAGAGGCTGAAGGCCGAGACGATCGTGGAGACTACGGCCCAGACACCGAAGAGGACGACCTTGATGATGGTGGGCCAGTAGTCGCGGAAGACCACCTTGAGGGGGAGTTCCAGCTTGGTCTCCCCGGCTTCCCGCACTTGCTCGAACACCTCGGCCTCGGGGACTCGACGCCGGATCACGAAACCGGCGGCCGCGACAATGAAGCTCGCGAGGAACGGGATGCGCCAGCCCCACGCGATCAAATCGCCCTGCGGCATGAACGAGACCAGCAGGAACGCGATCGAGGCCAGCATGATCCCGGCTGCCGCGCCGGTGTTGACCCAGCTCGCGAAGAACGCGCGGCGGCCGGACGGTGCATGTTCGAGGGAGAGTGTGACGGCGCCGACGGACTCGCCAGCGGCGGAGATTCCCTGCAGCACCCGCAGAATCACGAGGATCACGGGAGCCGCTGCTCCGATCATGGCCGTCGGCGGCAGGCAGCCGATGAGGAACGTGGCCAGGCCCATCGAGACGAGCGTGAAGACGAGCATCTGCTTGCGACCGACGCGGTCGCCGAAGTGACCGATGAACCCCGCCGCGAGCGGGCGGACCACATAGCCGATGCCGAGCGTCGCCATCGATAGGAACTGCCCCAGGAACGGGTCGATCCCGGGGAAGAAGATCTTGTTGAAGATCAGCGCGGACGCGGATCCGTAGATGAAGAAGTCGTAGTACTCGAGGGTGCTTCCGACGAAGCTCGCCGCGGCGGCCTTGCGAGCGTGGCGTCCGGAAGGGGCGGTGACAGCGGAAGCTGCCGTTTCGGGACCAGCGGTCATTGCGGATCTCCTGAATTCGGGGCGTGGTGAATGGGGGGTGATGTGGAGAGCGTGTGGGCTGCATCACTCGTAGATCTATAGTTGCGTTAAAACAAGCGAGCGTCAATAAATCTGCAAAGATTCTTCTGCTGGCAAGATGTGACTGTGCGCTATGACGGAGAAGGGCGGGCGGGTCCGGCAGCCGTCGACTTCCCTCGCCCGCAGCGAGGGGGGACGAGTCAGCATCTGCTGGTGACGCTGCTCGGCGAGTTCTGGCGGAAGACCGACCTGTGGCTCCCTGCCCGGGCGATCGTCCGCCTCGCCGAGGATGTTGGGCTGACTCGCCCCGCGGTGACGACGGCGCTCAGCCGCCTCGCCGGGCGCGGAGTCCTCGAGAACGACGGCGGGGGCCGGGCTTCGCGTTACCGCTTCACCGCCGCCGCGCGCGACCGGCTGGTCATCGGGGCAGCCCAGGTTGCCGAGTTCGGCGACCCCCTGGTCCGCTGGGACCGCCGGTGGACCGCCGTCGCCTTCTCTGTGCCGGAGTCGGAGCGCGAGATCCGGGAGGCGTTCCGCGCTCGGCTCAAGTGGCTCGGCTTCGCCCCGGTCTACGGTGCGCTCTGGTTCTCGCCGCGAGACCGGATGGCCCAGGTGCGGGAGATTGCCGAGGGGTATGGGGTGGAGGACTTCATGGCCTTCCGCGTCGAGGACGATGGGTTCGAGGGCCGCCGCCCTGTCATCATCGATACCGCAGCGCCGCCACGTCGCTACGCCGAGTTTGCGGCTGCCAACGAGGTTCGTCTCGAGCGGCTGCGGTCCGGAGCCCTCGATGCGCGGGGCGGGTTCTGCGCTCGGGTGGAAGTCATGGACGAATGGCGCTCGTTCCCTTGGGACGATCCGGGAATGCCGTACGAGCTCCTTCCTGCGGACTGGCCGCTACTCCGGGCGCGTGAGACGTTCGTCGAGGTGTACAAGGCGACGGCCCCGCTCGCCGAGGCGCACGTGCAGGCGGTTCTGGATGAGCTGGCGCCGGAGGCGCGGGCGGGTGTCGTGGTGCCGTCGGCGCCATGATTGCAGACTATACCCCCTAGGGGTATAGTCTAAGACTGCTGTCAGCGATGAACACGGTCCCGGGTTGTACACCCGCAACCGCTGATCGACCACAGCCGAACTCTCCGATCTCAAGGAAGGACGGCATTGGCGATGGACGACCACAGCCACCACGACACGCACACCGCAGAGACACATGCCGTGCACACCCACGGCGAGCACGCGGGCCATAGCGTGGAGATGTTCCGTGACAGGTTCTGGCTCACGCTCGCGCTCTCCGCCGTCGTCGTGCTCTTCAGCCCCATGTTCTGGGGACTCTTCGGCGGCGCTCCGCCGGAATTCCCCGGCAGCATGTGGATTCCGCCGGTGCTCGGCACCGTGGTGTTCGTCTACGGCGGCGCCCCGTTCCTGAAAGGCGGCCTGCGCGAACTGCGCGAGCGACAGCCCGGGATGATGCTCCTCATCGCGATGGCGATCTCGGTGGCCTTCCTGGCCTCGTGGGCGACGAGCCTGCGTCTCGGCGGGTTCGACCTCGACTTCTGGTGGGAGCTCGCGCTCCTCGTCACGATCATGCTGCTGGGCCACTGGCTCGAGATGCGAGCGCTCGGTGCGTCCCAAGGCGCCCTCGCTGCTCTCGCCGCGCTGCTTCCGGACGAGGCCGAGCGCGTCACGCCTGCGGGCACCGAGGTGGTTCCGGCGTCCCAGCTCGCACCGGGCGACCTTGTCCTCGTCCGCGCCGGCGGGCGCCTGCCTGCCGACGGACGCATCGAGGCCGGGACGGCCGAGCTGGACGAGTCGATGATCACCGGCGAGTCCAAGACCGTGAGCCGCGGGTTGGGCGAGGCGGTCGTGGCGGGGACGGTCGCCACGGACAACAGCCTGCGGGTCCGTGTCGACGCGGTCGGGGAGTCGACGGCGTTGGCCGGGATCCAGCGGATGGTCGCCGACGCGCAGGCCTCCTCGAGCCGCGCCCAGGCCCTCGCTGATCGCGCCGCGGCGTTCCTCTTCTACTTTGCCTCGCTCGCCGGAGTTCTCACCTTCGTGGCCTGGGCGCTCCTGGGAAGCCTTGACGACGCTGTCACCCGCACGGTCACTGTGCTGGTCATCGCGTGCCCGCACGCGCTCGGCCTTGCGATCCCGCTAGTCATCGCGATCTCGACCGAGCGCGCGGCCCGCGGGGGAGTGCTGGTCAAGGACCGGCTGTCACTGGAGCGTATGCGCACTGTCGACGTTGTCCTCTTCGACAAGACGGGAACCCTCACGAAGGGCGAGCCGGAGCTGGTCGGCATCGCAGCGGCGGACGGCATCTCCGACAGCGGGCTTCTGGCGCTCGCAGCAGCAGCGGAGTCGGACAGCGAGCACCCGCTCGCGCGCGCGATCGTGCGTGCCGCGGCCCAGCGCGCCATCACCGTGCCCGCCGCTGGCGATTTCGTCGCCCGGTCGGGGCGCGGGGTGGAGGCGACGGTCGACGGCGAACACGTCCAGGTCGGCGGGCCCGCCCTGCTCGCCGAAGCGTCACTGGGCCTGCCCCCGGAGCTCGCCTCCGCCGTCGACCGCTGGATCTCGCGAGGTGCGACGGTCCTCCACGTCATGGCCGCAGGGCGCATTGTGGGCGCCCTTGCGCTCGAGGACGCGGTGCGGGGGGAGTCGCGGGCCGCGGTGCGCGCGCTCCAGCGGCGCGGGGTGCGAGTCGCGATGATCACGGGCGACGCCCAACAGGTCGCGGAGGCCGTCGCGGCGGACCTCGGCATCGACGAGGTCTTCGCCCAGGTCCTGCCGCAGGACAAGGACCAGAAGGTCGCCGAGCTCCAGCGCCGGGGACTGCGGGTGGCGATGGTGGGCGACGGCGTCAACGACGCCCCTGCCTTGGCCCGCGCGGACGTCGGCATCGCGATTGGGGCTGGGACCGACGTCGCGATCGAGTCCGCCGGCGTGGTGCTCGCCGGCAACGATCCGCGGTCGGTGGTGTCCGTCGTCGAACTCTCGCGGGCGAGCTATCGGAAGATGTGGCAGAACCTCGTGTGGGCGACGGGCTACAACGTGCTCGCAGTTCCGCTCGCGGCGGGCGTGCTGGCGTTCGCCGGGGTCGTGCTCGCGCCGGCAGCCGGCGCAGTGCTCATGTCCCTCTCGACCATCGTGGTGGCGCTCAACGCGCAGCTCCTCCGTGGACTCGATCTCAGTGCCTCGCGGGTCGATTAGGTTGGTCGCTGTGCTTCGTCGTCTCCCCGCAGCCCAACGCGGAGCGCTCGCGGTGCTCGCTGTCGTGCTTTTGACGGCGGGGCTGCTGGGGATGCACGTGATGGTGGACCACGGGCACGGCGCATCGATGGCCATGGCGGGCGAGAGCTGCCACCACGACGTCGACTGCGTTCCGGCGCCTGCGGCGCCCGCTCCGGCGCCGCCCGCCGTCGTCGTCCTCTCGAGGTCTGACGCAGCACAGGCCGCCCGACGCCCCCGGTCGGTGACCGCGCCGCCAGCGCGGGCTCCCGCCCCACGCCTCATCGACCTCTCGATCAGCCGGACGTAGGGCGCTCGCTGCCCCGACTTCTTCACAGCTGATCGAGAGAAAGAACCTCAATGACCTTCCTGAAGCACGCCCCTGCCCGCCTCGCCGTCGCGTCCGGACTCGTCGCCGTCTCCCTGGGGCTCGCCGGGTGCGGCACGTCCGGCCCTGCGGGCAACACGGCGCCCATGGGCGCCAAGCCCACGGCGACGTCGTCAGCCAGCGCGAACGGCGCCGACACGATGTTCGCCCAGATGATGATTCCGCACCACGAGCAGGCGGTGGAGATGAGCGAAATGGTGCTCGCGAAGCCGGGGGTGGACCCGCGGGTGGGCGACCTCGCCCAGCAGATCAAGGCCGCCCAGGCGCCAGAGGTCGCGAGGCTCAAGGGCTGGCTGGGCGAGTGGGGCCAGCCAGCCAGCATGTCCGGCGGCCACGAGGGCCACGGCTCGGGCGGCATGATGAGCGGGATGCTGAAGGACGAGGACCTCGCCCAGCTCCGCTCGGCCGACGGTGCCGCCGCATCGAAACTGTTCCTGACCCAGATGATCGCGCATCACGAGGGCGCCGTGGAGATGGCGATGATGGAGAAGGCCTCCGGCAAGCATCCGGGCCCCGTCCAGATGGCCGCCTCGATCATTGATTCGCAAACCAAGGAGGTCGAGGCGATGAAGGGGCTGCTTGCGCAGCTCTAGCCCTCGGCGTGCACGTCCTGCCCGGGGACCAACGGGATGGCGGCGAGGGGCGCGGCGGCGACGATGAGGAACGCGAGGGGGTAGCCCAGCAGCCCCACGAGCGCGCCGACGCCGGGCCCCACGCCCGCAGCCGCGAGGAACTGTCCCGTGTTCTGCGTGCCGAGAGCCTTGCCCGACCACCGGGGGCCTGCGGCCTCGGCCACCGAGGTGAACGCCAGGCCGTTGTCGGCGACGCTCACCACCGTCGCCAGGACGAAGGCGACGGCGGCGGCTGCCTGCAGCGACATCGCGTCGGCCAGCGTGATGAGCGGCATCGTCACGAGACCCGCGACCGCCACCCAGCGCAGGAGCCTCACGCGGCTTCCGAGCCGGTCGCTCCAGACGCCGACGACGATGCGTCCCAGCGCCCCGACGAGCTGTGCCCCGCCCACGATCACGCCGGCGAGCACGCTGTCCAAGCGGACGTCGGCGATCAGCCACACGAGCCCGAAGATGGTCAGGGTGAGCTGCGGTACCACGAGCAGGATCGAAACGGCGTGGATGCGCCACAGGAAGGAGCTCGCGCGGTACGGGTTCGCGGCTCTGCCCGCGAGGTCCGCGGGGACGGCGGCCCGGGGCGGGTCCGAGATCCAGAGGCCGCAGCTGACGGCGGCAGCCGCCGTGAGCACGAGCGGCACCATGAGCGCGGGGCCGATCCCGGAGGTGTCGGCCACCGTGGGCACGGTCAGGGCGGCGATCGCGGTTCCGAGGGGCACCGCCATCTGGCGGATCCCCATGGCCAGACCACGCTGATGGCGTGGGAACCACCCCACTACGAGCCGGCCGCTCGCCGCATTGCAGCTCGCCGACGCCATTCCGCCGGCAAGGCCGAAGAGGCCGAGCGCGACGTAGCCGGGGACGACGACGGCGCCCAGCGCGGCGAGCGCGGTCAGCGCGAGACCGGCGGTGATCACCCAGCGCTCGCCGTAGCGGTCGGCGAGTGCGCCCCAGGCGATGAGGGTGAGCGCCGTGCCGACCGTGGGCGCCGAGGCGAGCAGTCCCGCCTGGGCAAGCGGCACGCCGTCCTGCTGGTGGAGCAGCGGGATGAGGAAGGCCGGGGTGTTGACGAATACGGTTCCCACGGTCTGTGCCGAGAGGCCGAGCGCGAGCATCAGCCAGGCCTTGGGTCTCGTCTTCGCCATGTGCTGCATGGTCGTATCCTGCTCCAGTGTCCACTTAGTGAGCATTTTTGTCTCACCAAGTGGACGGCTACCTGTCGCGCCTCCTGCGGCTCGCAGCGCTCCAGGCAAGGTAGCCGCTCAGTCCGCCAAGCGCCGTCAGCCCAACGCGCATGAACGGAGCCCGCCATCCCGACCGCTCCCGATCGAGGGAGACAAGCTCGCCCACCCCTCGAATGAATGCGGCCGCAATGACGCCCGCGACCACCCGGTCGCCGATCCTCTCCGCCCTGGCAAGCAGCGGCTCGAGCTCCGAAGCGCGGAGCCGGACCTCCACACCGCCCGAGTCCACGATCCGGACGAGCCCATCCACGAGATGGGGAAGGTCCTCGACGAGGTCCATCGCGCCGAGGCCGGCCTCGCGCAGGGTCTCCACGAGGGCCTGAGGAGAGTGACGCTCGAGGAACATGTCCATGACGTACGGGCGGAGCGCGGCGTTGAGCCGGAACTCCGGGTCGAGGACCCGCCCCAGGCCCTCGGCCATCACGATCATCTTCGAGATCACGGCCACCTCGCCCGGCATCTGCAGGCGGTGCGTGCGCACCACCGCGAGGAGCTGCTGCGCGAGGCGGGCCATGTCGATGTCCTGGAGGTTCGCCCGGTCGTAGAGCGCGATGAAATCGGCGACGTCGTCCGCCAAAGCCGACAGGTCGACGTCGTGCCTCGCCTGCGACATGTCGGCGAGGGTGCGCGCGAGCCGCCGCGAATCCTTCCGGCCCAGGGCGATCAGAAGGCGGCTCAGCTGGTCATGCAGCCGCTCGTCCACCTCCCCGACCATGCCGAAGTCGATGAGCGCAATCGCCCCGTCGGACTGGACGAACATGTTCCCGGGGTGCGGGTCGGCATGGAAGAAGCCGTCCTTGAAGACCATCTGCGCGAGGGCGCTTGCCGCGTTGACAGCCAGAGTCCGCCGATCGAAGCCGGCCTCGTCGAGCGCCCCGACGTCGTTGATCTTCAGCCCCTCGACCCGTTCGAGCGTGAGGACGCGGGACGTCGTCGTCTCCCAGAAGACGCGGGGGATGCGGATCCGCTTGTCGTCCACGAAGTTCGCGGCGAAGCGCTCGGCGTTGCGCCCCTCCTGCAGGTAGTCGAGCTCGGCGAGGATCGTGCGGCCGAATTGCTCCACGAGTCCCTCCACGTTGTACTCCTCGGCCGGAGCCCAGTGCCGCAGCGCATGGGAGGCGAGGTTGCGGAGGATCTCCAGGTCCTCACGGACCCGGTCGACTGCGCCCGGCTTGCGAACCTTCACCACTACCCGCGTCCCGTCCCGGAGCCGCGCGCCATGGACCTGGCCGATCGACGCGCTCGCGATGGGGTCGTCCTCGAACGCAGCGAAGACGTCGTCGGCGTCGCCGAGCTCCTCGCGGATCACGGCGCGGATCTCGTCCGAGGGCACCGGAAGCGCTGCGTCCTGCAGCTTCGCGAGCTCCGCCTGATAGGCCTCCGGGACCAGATCGGGACGCGTCGAGAGGATCTGGCCGAGCTTCATGAACGTCGGGCCGAGCTCCTCGAGGGCTCGTCGCACATGCTCGGGGCCGGCTGCCTTCGCGGCGACCAACTCTGGCAGCAGGGCTGACGGCGTCCAACGGCCCAGGCCCGTTGCGTTCAGGAGGTGCCCAAGGCCGTGGCGGGCCAGGACTTCTGCGATCTGCGCGTAGCGGGCCGTGCGCCCGTTTCCGGTTCCGAGAGCCATGGGTTACTCCGGGAGCGTTCCGGCGAGGCCATCGAGGACGGGCTGGCGGCCCAGCTCCACGTGGGCCGCCGCAAGCGACTCGGCGAGCTGGGCGCGGCCCGCGAGGATCGCGTCCTTGATCTCCTCGTGCTCGATCGTGTTGAGCTCCATCGGCCGGCTGACACCCAGGCCGAAGATCCAGCGGGTGAGCCCCTGGAGCGGGCGGAGCGACCGGGCCAGAAGCCGATGGCCGGAGACCTCCACGATTTCCGCGTGGAATTCGGTGTTCAGGTCCGACGCCCGCTCCTCGTCGCCCGCCGCGGTCGCGTCCTGGGACAGCTTCAGGAGCTCGGTGAGGCGCCCGCCGTCGCCCCCCGCCCCCACGCGCTCCGCCGCGCGGCGCGCCGCGAACGATTCGAGCAGCACCCGCAGGTCGAAGAGCTCGTCGACGTCCGTGAGCGTCAGGCTTCGGACCACCGCCCCTCGACGCGGTGCGGTGACGATGAAGCCGTCCTGCTCGAGCCGGTGCAGGGCCTCGCGGACCGGGATCCGCGAGACGTTGTGCTGGTCCGAGAGCTCCCGCTCGCGCAGGCGCTGCCCGGGCGCGAGCCGACCCGCGACGATGTCCTCGAGGATGAGCTGATAGACGTGGCTCGCGAAGGCTTCCTCGGGGGCAGCCGAAGGCGCGGGGCCTCCGTTCGGCGCAGGGGTGTCCATGACGGAGAGAATACCGCCCGGGGGCTCTCCAAGCGGGGAGCTGGTATACCCGCCGAGGTCGGGTCCCGTGCCGCCGAGGTCGGGTGGTGTGGTGCTGAGGTCGGGTGGTGTGGTGCTGAGGTCGGGTGGTGTGGTGCTGAGGTCGGGTGGTGTGGTGTTGAGGTCGGGTGGTGTGGTGTTGAGGTCGGGTGGTGTGGTGTTGAGGTCGGGTGGTGTGGTGTTGAGGTCGGGTGGAGTGGTGCTGAGGTCGGGTGGTGTGG
>NZ_JBQCGQ010000269.1:0-4543 GCF_051955515.1 Sinomonas sp. | reverse complement strand
TGAGGGCATCGAACCGATCGGACTCGGAGTCGCCACGCATTGAGGCATCGAATCCCTCAGCGAGCAGAGAGCTGGTGGCCCCCGGGTCCACACCCCTCGGATAGGTGACTCCGAGGTCGTAGAGGAAGAGCGGGCGGGCGTTCGCGCGGCGAATCTCGAACGGCCGCTGGTCCTGCACCTCCAAGCCCAGATTGTGGAAGAACGGCAAGATGCGGGTCAGGCTCGGCGCGCTCGTCAGATACAGCCGGATTCTCGCCTTGCTCCCCAGCAGGACCGGCGCCGACGCCGAGCCCGGGGCCCCTATGACGGCCAGCAGCGGATCCCCGAGCGGCCTCCCGCCGGTGCCGTCCAGATCGAACTCCTCGAACCGCCGGACGTCGGCTACCGCGTCCTCGGGCTCAAGTTCCGCGCGGTAGCTCGCGGGGAAAGCGTCCGACCACAGCGGCGTCAGCCGCGCCGCGCGCGACGCCGGAAGCTGGGCCCGGAGTGCCTCGTCCAATCCTTCGGCCCAGGTTCTCGTGGCCCGTAGGAGGCTCTTCTCGAGGCCCGGCGCGTCGACGTCGGGCGATCCGACCTCGGACGGCATCAGGAGCCGGAAGAAGACCCGTGCCATGAGGGCCTCGCTCAGCCGGACGTCGAATTCGAGGGATGCTGGACGGAGGGCCTGCCGGAGCTCCTGTTCCATGCGCAGCCGTGCAGCCGTGCTGTACCGGTTCCGCGGCAGCAGGACCAATGCCGTCACGAGGCGCCCCCGAGGGTCGTGGCGCAGGAAGAGCCGCGTCTGGCGGCGCTCCTGTGCCCGGAGGATCTCGCCCGCAAGACGGGCCAGCTCAGGGACGTCGATCTGGAACAGCTCGTCGATCGGGAAGGACTCGAGCGCCGCGAGGAGCTCGGTTGACTCGTGCGAGCCACGCGCGAATCCGAGGAGCGCCTGCACGGCGGCAACCTTCTCCCGCACCACGGGAACCCGCCGCAGCGATGGTCCCGCGGCCCGCAGGGCGAAGAGCCCGACGAACCGTCGTTCACCCTGGACGGTCCCATCCGGAGCGAATACCGTCAGCCGGAGCTCATCCAGATAGGAGGGGCGTTCCACCGAGGAGCGGAGGCCCGAGGTCACGAGCGAGAGGACCTGGCCCGAGCCCGCTGGCACCTCGTCATGCTCGGGAGGCCGGTGCCGTCGCAGCAGACCCAGCCCCGAGCCGGGCCGCCGCCTCAGGACTTCGCTGCCCTCCGTCGTCGTCCGTTCGTAGTCACACGCGCCGAGGAGGATGAAGTTGCCGCGGTCCATCCACGCGAGCAGCTCGGCGAGCTGGTCGGCGGGCGGGGTGCTCGCGCTGGGAAGGCTGTCCAGAATGTCGACGGCGGAGGCGAGCCGGTCTCGGAGCGCACCCGCGTCCTGGGCCACAGCGCGCACGTCGGCGATGATCCGCTCGAGGCGCAGCCGGAGCTTCTCGGCGCTCGCCTCGTCGGGAAGACTCGGGATTTCCGCCGCGATCCACATCTCGGCCCGGTCCCCGCCTTCGGTCTTCCGGGGACCGCTTGAAGGCGCGCCGACGGGCAGCCCAGACCGGCGCTCCGCGCGGCGGACGCCCCGTAGCTCGTGGTTGGCCGCATCCCGCGACACCATGAGGCTCGGATGAATCAGGAGTCGGATGCTCACGTCGTCTCGCGTGAGTTCCGCGGTCACCGAGCGCACCAGGTGCGGCAGGTCGTCCGCGACGACGAACACCACGGCGGCCTCACGCTCATTGACGACGGCGACCCTCGCCTCCCCGGGTGCCCGCACCGAGGCGAGGGAGAGATGCGCGCGGGCCCTGAGCTCGAGGACTTCTAGGCTGTAGTCCTGGATGTCCTCGACGGCCACGTGCTCGTAGTAGTCAGCGAGGAACTCGTCGTCCGTCTCGAGAGGACCGTCCACACTTCATGATGGTCACGTCGGTGCGCAGCGTCCAGAGGAGGCTGCGTCAGGTCCGGCTGGCCTGCGCGGCGGCGATGAGCTTCATCATTGACTGGTGCAGTTCGGCCGCGTCCTCGCGCGTGATGCCGAGGCGCGACATCATGGTCGGCGGGACGGCGAGGGCCTTTTCACGCAGTTTCCGCCCCTTGTCCGTGAGGGCCACGTCGAGCGCGCGCTCGTTTCCTGCCTGCCGCGCGCGGGTCACGAGGTCGGCCTCTTCGAGGCGCTTGAGCAGCGGCGTGACGGTAGCGGGTTCGAGCAGGAGCGCATCGCTGACGTCTCGCACGGTGCGCGGGCTGCGCTCCCACAGCGCCAGCATCACCAGGTACTGCGGGTGGGTCAGCCCCATGGGCTCGAGGACTGGGCGGTAGGCGGCGACCACGCTCCGGCTCGCGACGCTCAGCGCGAAGCAGAGCTGCCGCTCCAGCAGCAGGTCGTCCTCGCCTCGCAGATCGTTGTCGACGCTCACGCTGACTCCTCCATTAGTTAGTGCACTAATAATCAGGGTACTATGAATGGGCACTCGAGGATGAAAGGCATCAAGACATGGCTGAGGAGAATTTCACGCAGCGGTTCATGCGCGCGACGGGGAGACTCCGGTTCTTCTTCGGCCCGGCCCACCGTGGCACCACCGAGGGCGAGATGACCGCGGAGAACAAGGCCCTGCTGGTCCAGCGGGAGGCCGAGGCGCAGCAGTGGGAGACCGTCACGCGGCCGGACGGCAGCACGTACGTGGTCCCGAAGGACCCCGAGGATCGCTCCCTGCGCTGATCGGCCCCTGAGACTTGCGTCACCCCCGGCGTAAAATGACCCGTGCGGGAGGGGGTGATGACATTGCCCGATTCGCAGGAGAAGAGCGAGCACGCACGCGAGGCTGAGCACCGCATGCTGAACAGGTTCATGCACGCGGCCGAGCACGCTGCAGCCGTGTGGGGCCCCGCGGCCCATGGTGACCCCGACGCCCCTGTGGTGCACAAGCACGACGCCTTCGAGGACGCCTCCGAGGAAGACCTCCGAGGCTTCGAGATCGCCACGGATTCGGAGGGGCACCACTACGCCGTGCGGAAGAACCCCTGACCGCTTAAAAAACAAGCAGCCTCAACAAAGAAGAGCGAACGACGGCGGGTGCGCACCCGCCGTCGTCCGCTCTCCTGCCCACATCGGCTTTACTGTGCCCATCGGCACCCCCGCGAGGCTCAGCGGCCGGTGCCGCCGTAGACGGTCGCCTCGGTCTCGGCGTCGAGCTCGAACGCACTGTGGATCGCCCGCACGGCGGCATCAAGCAGGTCGGCGCGGGTCACTACGGAGATTCGGATCTCCGACGTCGAGATCATGTCGATGTTGATCCCGGCGTCCGAGAGCGCCTTGAAGAAGGTGGCCGAGACGCCGGGATGCGAGCGCATGCCCGCACCGATCAGCGAGAGCTTGCCGATCTCGGCGTTGTACTCGATGTCCTCGAACCCGATCTCGGCCTGAGCCGCGCGGAGCGCAGTGAGCGCGGTGGCGCCCTCGATGATCGGGAGCGTGAACGAGATGTCCGTCTTGCCGCGGCCGAAAGTCGAGACGTTCTGCACGATCATGTCGATGTTCGAGTTCGCCCTGGCGATCACCTGGAAGATCGCCGCCGCCTTGCCCGGGATGTCGGGAACGCCGACAACCGTGACCTTGGCCTCGGAGCGGTCATGCGCGACACCGGAGATGATGGGCTGTTCCAAGGCGACTCCCTCGCTGATCTTGATCTTGTCCTCGGGGGAGGGCAGCACCCACGTCCCCTCGTTGTGGCTGAAGGAGGACCGCACGTGCAGCGGCACTCCGAAGCGGCGCGCGTACTCGACGCAGCGCAGGTGGAGAATCTTCGCGCCCGAGGCGGCGAGCTCGAGCATTTCCTCGCTGGAGATGGTCTCGATCTTCTGGGCCGACGGCACTACCCGCGGGTCGGCCGTGTACACGCCGTCGACGTCGGTGTAGATCTCGCACACGTCCGCCTCGAGCGCCGCGGCGAGCGCGACCGCCGTCGTGTCCGAGCCGCCCCGGCCGAGCGTCGTGATGTCGTGGCTCTCGCGGCTCATGCCCTGGAACCCCGCGACAATCGCGATGTTGCCCTTGTCCAGCGAGGTGCGGATGCGGTGCGGGTCGACGTCGATGATGCGCGCCTTGCCATGCGTGCCGTCCGTGATCATGCCAGCCTGGGAGCCCGTGAACGACTGGGCCTTGTGGCCGAGCTTGTTGATGGCCATCGCCAAGAGCGCCATGGACATGCGCTCGCCAGCGGAGAGGAGCATGTCCATCTCGCGGGCCGGCGCACTGTCCGTGATCTCCGCGGCAAGGTCGAGGAGCTCGTCGGTCGTGTCGCCCATGGCAGACACGACGGCGACGACCTCGTGGCCCGCCGAGCGGTAATCCACAATGCGCTGCGCGACCCGCTTGAGGCCCGCTGCGTCCGCGACGGACGAGCCGCCGAACTTCTGGACGACGAGTTGCTTGGCGGGCAGCACAGGCGGAAGCGACATGCGGGCACACTCACAGGGATGTAGGAGGGGATAGGCAATCGCCCTACATTCTATCGGAGCGTCTAGACCAACTCCG
>NZ_JBQCGQ010000268.1:0-4378 GCF_051955515.1 Sinomonas sp. | reverse complement strand
TCCTGGACGCCGTCGCCGTTCAGCGGATCGTAGGCGAAGTCGCTGAACGCGCTCGGGCCGGTGAAGAGCGTCGCCTTGGCCTCCTCGGTCGGCTCCACGGTGACCTCGGTGTACCGAGGCAGCCCGGTGCCGGCCGTGCGGAGGCTGGCTCAGCGGTAGTCGCCGCCGCCCAGGTCGTAGTCGTCCAGAGGAATCGCGTGGAACTCCTGGACGCCGTCGCCATTCAGCGGATCGTAGGCGAAGTCGCTGAAGGCGCTGGGACCCGTGAAGAGCGTCGCCTTGGCCTCCTCGGTGGGCTCGACCGCGATGTCCGTGTACCGCGGCAGACCGGTACCGGCCGGGATGAGCTTACCGATGATGACGTTCTCCTTGAGGCCCAGCAGCGGGTCGCTCTTCGCCTCCATGGCCGCCTGCGTGAGGACGCGGGTGGTCTCCTGGAAGGACGCGGCCGAGAGCCAGGACTCCGTGGCGAGCGACGCCTTGGTGATGCCCATGAGCTCGGGACGGCCGGAAGCCGGACGCTTGCCCTCGGACACCACACGCCGGTTCTCGTCGCGGTAGCGGCGGGACTCGGCGAGCTCGCCCGGGAGCAGATCAGTGTCGCCGGACTCGATGACCGTGACGCGACGCAGCATCTGCCGGACGATGACCTCCACGTGCTTGTCGTGGATGCCGATGCCCTGCGAGCGGTACACGCCCTGGACCTCGTCGACGAGGAACTTCTGCGCCTCGCGCGGGCCCTGGATGCGCAGGACCTGCTTCGGGTCGACCGGGCCGTTGACGAGCTTCTGCCCGACCTCGACGCGCTGGCCTTCCTCGACGAGCAGACGCGCCCGGCGGGACACCGGGTACGCGATCTCCTCCGTGCCGTCGTCCGGGGTCAGGACGATCCGCAGCTGCTTCTCCGTGTCCTCGATCGAGACGCGACCAGCGGCCTCGGAGATCGGGGCCACACCCTTGGGGGTGCGGGCCTCGAAGAGCTCCTGGATACGGGGAAGACCCTGAGTGATGTCCTCGCTGCCGGACGCCGAGACGGCGCCGCCGGTGTGGAACGTACGCATGGTCAGCTGGGTGCCGGGCTCGCCGATGGACTGCGCGGCGATTATGCCGACCGCCTCGCCGATGTCCACGAGCTTGCCGCTCGCGAGCGACCGGCCGTAGCACTTGGCGCAGGTACCAACCGCGGACTCGCAGGTCAGGACGGAGCGGACGCGGAGCTCGGTGATCCCCGCCTCCACGAGGCGGTTGATGAGCACGTCGCCCAGATCCGCGCCGCCCTCGGCGAGGACGTTGCCCTCGGAGTCGACGACGTCGACCGCCAGCGTGCGCGTGTAGACCGTGTTCTCCACGTTCTCGTCGCGGACAAGCTCACCGTTGTGGTCCGGGATCGCGATCGGGACGACGAGGCCGCGCTCGGTGCCGCAGTCCTCCTCGCGCACGATCACGTCCTGCGAGACATCCACGAGACGACGGGTGAGGTAGCCCGAGTTGGCCGTACGGAGAGCCGTATCGGCGAGACCCTTACGCGCACCGTGCGTGGCGATGAAGTATTCGAGCACCGACAGGCCCTCGCGGTACGAGGACTTGATCGGGCGCGGGATGATCTCGCCCTTCGGGTTGGCCACGAGGCCACGGATGCCGGCGATCTGGCGGACCTGCATCCAGTTGCCACGAGCACCGGAGGAGACCATGCGGTTGATGGTGTTCATCTTCGGCATGGAC
This sequence comes from Sinomonas sp., assembly GCF_051955515.1. Taxonomy (GTDB): domain Bacteria; phylum Actinomycetota; class Actinomycetes; order Actinomycetales; family Micrococcaceae; genus Sinomonas. Next base: position 2,656 of record NZ_JBQCGQ010000268.1, on the reverse strand, counting down.
TCGCGCATGACGGCCGCGATCTCGGTCGTCGCCTTGTCCCAGATCTCGATGAGCTCGGAGCGGCGCTCCTCGTCATCGATCAGACCCTTGTCGTACTGGCTCTGGATCTTCGCCGCACGGTCCTCGTAGCCCGCCAGGATGGCCGGCTTGGCCTCGGGCACCGCGATGTCCGAGATGGCCACCGTGACGCCCGAACGGGTCGCCCAGTAGAAGCCTGCGTCCTTGAGGTTGTCGAGGGTCGCCGCGACGACGACCTTCGGGTAGCGCTCCGCGAGGTCGTTGACGATCTTCGAGAGCTGGCCCTTGTCGGCCACCGACTCGACCCACGGGTAGTCCGCAGGAAGCGTGTCGTTGAAGATCACCTGGCCGAGCGAGGTCTCGACGAGCGCGGGCTCACCGGGCTCCCAGCCCTCAGGGGCCGAGCGCTCGGCCGACGGCACGAAGCCTTCAAGCCGGATCTTCACCTGCGCGTTGAGGTGCAGCTCGCGGTTGTCGTACGCCATGACGGCCTCGGACACCGACGAGAACACCCGCCCCTCGCCAGCTGCGCCCTCACGCTTGGTGGTGAGGTGGTACAGGCCGATGATCATGTCCTGCGACGGCAGGGTCACCGGGCGGCCATCCGACGGCTTCAGGATGTTGTTCGAGGACAGCATCAGGATGCGGGCCTCGGCCTGGGCCTCCGGGCTCAGCGGAAGGTGCACAGCCATCTGGTCGCCGTCGAAGTCGGCGTTGAACGCCGCGCACACGAGCGGGTGGAGCTGGATGGCCTTGCCTTCGACGAGCTGCGGCTCGAACGCCTGGATGCCGAGGCGGTGGAGGGTAGGTGCACGGTTGAGCAGCACCGGGTGCTCGGTGATGATCTCCTCGAGCACGTCCCACACCTGCGGGCGGTAGCGCTCGACCATGCGCTTGGCGCTCTTGATGTTCTGCGCGTGGTTGAGGTCCACGAGCCGCTTCATGACGAACGGCTTGAAGAGCTCGAGCGCCATCTGCTTCGGCAGGCCGCACTGGTGCAGCTTGAGCTGCGGGCCGACGACGATGACCGAACGGCCCGAGTAGTCGACGCGCTTGCCGAGCAGGTTCTGGCGGAACCGGCCCTGCTTGCCCTTGAGCATGTCCGAGAGCGACTTCAGCGGACGGTTGCCGGGGCCCGTCACCGGGCGGCCGCGGCGGCCGTTGTCGAAGAGCGAGTCAACCGCTTCCTGAAGCATGCGCTTCTCGTTGTTCACGATGATCTCGGGCGCGCCGAGGTCGAGGAGCCGCTTGAGACGGTTGTTGCGGTTGATCACACGACGGTACAGGTCGTTGAGGTCGGAGGTCGCAAAGCGGCCACCGTCCAGCTGGACCATCGGGCGCAGCTCCGGCGGGATCACCGGGACGGCGTCGAGGACCATGCCCTGCGGCTTGTTGTCGGTGGTGAGGAACGCGCTGACGACCTTGAGGCGCTTGAGCGCACGGGTCTTCCGCTGGCCCTTGCCGTTCTGGATGATCTCGCGCAGCACTTCGGCCTCGGCCTCGAGGTCGAAGGACTGGAGGCGACGCTGGATCGCCTCGGCACCCATGGAGCCCTCGAAGTACATGCCGTAGCGGTCGCGGAGCTCGCGGTAGAGCGCCTCGTCGCCCTCGAGGTCGGCGACCTTGAGGTTCTTGAAGCGGTCCCACACGGCGTCAAGACGCTCGATGTCGGCATCCGCGCGCTTGCGGATGGTCGCCATCGTCTTGTCGGCAGAGTCGCGCGCCTTCTTCTTGTCCGCGGCCTTGGCACCCTCGGCCTCGAGCTTGGCGAGCTCCTCCTCGAGGTCACGGGCGACGGCGGCAATGTCCGAGTCGCGCGCGTCGACCAGCTGCTTCTTCTCGAGGTCGTGCTCGGCCTGGAGGTTGGGGAGCTGCTCGTGGCGGCGGGCCTCGTCCACGCTGGTGATCATGTACGCGGCGAAGTAGATGACCTTCTCAAGGTCCTTCGGGGCGAGGTCGAGCAGGTAGCCCAGACGCGACGGGACGCCCTTGAAGTACCAGATGTGGGTCACGGGAGCGGCGAGCTCGATGTGGCCCATCCGCTCGCGGCGCACCTTGGCGCGCGTGACCTCGACGCCACACCGCTCGCAGATGATGCCCTTGAAGCGGACGCGCTTGTACTTGCCGCAGTAGCACTCCCAGTCCCGCGACGGGCCGAAGATCTTCTCGCAGAAGAGGCCGTCCTTCTCGGGCTTGAGCGTGCGGTAGTTGATGGTTTCCGGCTTCTTGACCTCGCCGTGCGACCAGTTGCGGATGTCATCCGCGGTGGCGAGGCCGATCTGCATGAGGCCGAAGGAGGATTCGCTGGACAATATGGTCCCTGTTCTCTCGTTCTCTAAGTCGTTCGTTGCGCCGATACGTGAAGGACTAGACCTCTTCGACCGAGCTGGGCTCGTCGCGCGAGAGGTCGATGCCCAGTTCCTCGGCAGCGGTGAACACCGCGTCGTCGGAATCGCGCATCTCGATCGTCTGGCCGTCTGCGGAGAGGACCTCCACATTCAGGCACAGGGACTGCATTTCCTTGATGAGGACCTTGAAGGACTCGGGGACGCCCGGCTCGGGGATGTTCTCGCCCTTGACGATGGCCTCGTAGACCTTCACGCGTCCGTGGATGTCGTCGGACTTGATCGTGAGGAGC
>NZ_JBQCGQ010000267.1:0-2949 GCF_051955515.1 Sinomonas sp. | reverse complement strand
GGCGGCATGACTTTGGCGGCCAGTGCATGCGTGTCCTCACGGAAGGCGAGGCCCCGGCGGGCCACCTCGACCAGTCCTCTCGCCTTCTTCGCGGCCCACGGGGCGCGGAGAAGGGGGTGTGCAAGCAGCTCGCGCAAGGCCGCGTCGCCCGGGTTGCCGGGAGTCAGTCTCGCGGGCTCCATCGCGAGCGACTGGAGGATCGCAACGGCGGGAACGGGGTCGTCGCGCCACGAAGGCGCCGTCGCGATCACGATGCTCACCGACTCGCGGTGCCCGTAGTCGGCGAGGAATGCCGCCAGCTGGTCGTTGAAACGGGCGAACTCCGGCCGCGTGCGGAGCGCCTCGAGGAACGCCGGCGCGCCGAGGTCTCGTGCCGCTTCCCGGAGCGCGGGATCAGAGCGAACGACGGCGGCAAGCGCCTCGAGCGCGTCGTTGCCGGCGCGGGTCGTGGTCGGCGCCCCCGCAACGAGGGGCGCGGCGAGCTTGCTCAGGCCAAGGGGCGCGAGAAACGCCCGCAGCGGTAGGACGGGCAGAAGCGCGCCGGGAAGGTAGGCGGCGCGCAGGAGTCCGATCGTGACCATGGCAGCGTTGCATTCGTCGACGCGCGCGAGGAGCTCGCGCCACGTCAGCCGGCCGGGGTCCTCCGCCTCGAGCGCCGCAATCGCCGCCTCGAACTCAGCGACGCGCGAGTCCTCGTGCCAGCGTTCCGAGCGGTAGCTGCGTATCCGTCGCGCGAGCGCGAGAGGCGCCCCGATCGTCTGGAACGTAGGCCGCGGACGTGGAGGAACAAGCTGGAGGGCCACGCCGTCGCGCTCCCGAAGGACCTCGGCGAGCGGCGGGAAGCGCACGCCGACGCTCCCGGCCATGAGGTGCAGCATGCGCAGGACGCCCGGCTCGAGCCATCCCGTGACGTCCAGCGGGTACGGCCGCACCGTGAACATCTCCAGGAAGAAGGGCGCGACGAGCCGCTGGATCCGTCGCAGCTCGGGCGGCTCCAACGGCAGCGCCGTCATGGGGCGAGCCTGCAGCAGGACCATCCGACCGGCGTCGAGCGCCCACTCGATGTCCTGCGGAACCCCGAAATGCCGCTCGGCGCGGACCGCGAGGCCCACAAGTTCACGGGCCGCCGCGTCGGAGAGGACTGGGCCGCCGCTCTGGCCGGGCGTCCGTTCCTGCACCGCGCCGCTGCGGTCGAGGACGAGGTGCTCGGGGGTCACTTCCCCCGAGACGACCGCCTCGCCGAGGCCCAGCGCCGCGTCCACCACGAGCTCGGACCGGCGCCCGGTCAAAGGGTTGGCGGTGAACAGCACGCCGGCGGCTTCGGCGTCGACCATGCGTTGGACGACGACGGCGATCGCCACGTCCGCGGGCTGGATCCCCTGTCGCTTCCGGTACGCGACGGCTCGGTCGGTCCACAGCGAGGCCCAGCACGTCCGGATCGCCTCGGCCACGGCCTCGGGTCCTTCGACGTTCAAGAAGGTGTCCTGCTGGCCCGCGAAGGCGGCACCCGGGAGGTCCTCCGCCGTTGCGCTCGACCTCACGGCCACTCTGGCAGCGCCGAGATGCTCGACGGCGGCGGCCACCGCATGGCGGAGGTCCGGGTCGAGGGGCGCGGCTTCGAGCGCAATGCGCGCGCCAGCCGGATCGGCCGCGGCCCGCTCTGGGTCGATCCCGGCCGCCGCCGCATGAGCGCGGTAGGCCGCCGTCGTCACCACGAAACCGTCCGGCACGGGCAGGCCAGCTGCGACGAGCTCACCGAGGTTCGCGCCCTTGCCCCCGGCCACGGGCAGGTCGGCGGCGCGCAGCGAGGTGAGCGGCGCGAGCGTTGGGGACCCTCCGTCGTCGTCCATGAGGCACACGTTACTGGTGCCCTCAGACAATGCAGACGGGCCGCCCAATGAAGAAGGGCCGCCCCGTGTGCAATCGGGGCGACCCTCCTAGGGATCCCGGCGCCGTTCAGTTCGCCGGAGTCTTATTGGCCGCAGTCGTACGACTGCGCGTCAGCCGAGGCGCTTCTTGAGGCCCTCGAGCTCTCGCGTGATGCTGCGCGGAAGCGAGCCGCCGAAGCGGTCGAACCACTCCTCGAGGCTGGGAACCTCGGCGCGCCATTCGTCGGAGTCGAAGCGCACGGCCTCCTGGACGTCGTCGGCCGTCATCTCGAGGCCGGCGAGGTCGAGGCTCTCCGGGGTCGGGATGAAGCCGATCGGGGTCTCGACGGCGTCCGCCGCGCCTTCGATCCGCTCGATCGCCCACTTGAGGACGCGCGAGTTGTCGCCGAAGCCGGGCCAGGCGAAGCCGCCGTCCCGCGTGCGGCGGAACCAGTTCACGAGGAAGATCTTCGGCAGCCGCGCGGGGTTGCCCTTCGCGGAGAGGGTGACCCAGTGGTTGAGGTAGTCGCCCGCGTCGTAGCCGATGAACGGGAGCATGGCCATCGGGTCCCGACGCACCACGCCCACGGCGCCAGCTGCGGCAGCCGTCGTCTCCGAGGAGAGGGTGGCGCCGTAGAAGATGCCCTGCGCCCAGTCGCGGGACTGGGTCACGAGCGGGATGGTCGTCTTCCGGCGGCCGCCGAACAGGATCGCGTGGATCTCGACGCCGTTGGGAGCGAAGTACTCCGGCGCGAGCATGTCGATCTGGTCGATCGGCGTGCAGAAGCGAGAGTTCGGGTGTGCCGCCGGGCGGCCGGCCTCGGGCGTCCACTCGTTTCCCTGCCAGTCCGTGAGGTGGTCGGGGACCTCTTCGGTCATGCCCTCCCACCACACGCCCCCGTCGTCCGTGAGCGCGACGTTGGTGAAGATGCTGTTGCCCTTCGCGATGGCGCGCATCGCGTTCGGGTTGGTGCCCCAGCCGGTGCCGGGGGCCACGCCGAAGAGGCCGGCCTCAGGGTTGACGGCGCGAAGCTCGCCCTCCTTGCCGAAGCGCATCCACGTGATGTCGTCGCCGAGGGTC
>NZ_JBQCGQ010000266.1:0-3984 GCF_051955515.1 Sinomonas sp. | reverse complement strand
TCGATGACGAAGTCGGTGATATTCCGTGCTACCGCGTGGGGAACGAGGGGCGGGACGATCTTCTCGCGCACGTTGACTCCTTTGCTGTGCCCTCATGGGTGCGTACCTCAACCTTAGCCAAGCTGGTGACCACTGTGGCCTTGGCCACGTCCCTAATGCTACTGGTCGGTAACATTAGTCCTCTGCGTGGGCTGGCCGTGACCACAGCGCCACTAAACTGGCCCGGTGCCCACTCCGCGACGTCCCCTCCCTCCACGACGCCCTGCCGGCCCCCGTCTTCGCCGCCGGGGCCTCGCCATCGGCATTGACATAGGGGGCACCAAGGTCGCCGCCGGGGTGGTGGATGCAGACGGGCAGATCCTCCGCGAGGCGCGCCGCGCCACGCCGGGTTCGCAGCCCCGAGAGGTCGAGCGGGTCATTGCCGAGCTTGTCGAAGAGCTGAGCGGAAATCATCGCGTGGCCACCGTGGGGATCGGGGCCGCCGGGTGGATGGACCTCGAGGGCGGCACCGTGCTCTTCAGCCCCCACCTCGCCTGGCGGAACGAGCCCCTCCGGGACAACCTCGAGCGACTCCTGCGGCGCAGGGTGCTCCTGACGAACGATGCCGATGCCGCGGCCTGGGCGGAATGGCGCTTCGGGGCCGGTCGAGGGGAGCAGCGCCTTGTCTGCATCACGCTGGGCACAGGAATTGGCGGGGCTATGGTCATCGGCGGCCGGCTCGAGCGCGGCCGATACGGGGTGGCTGGGGAGTTCGGACACCAGATCATCATGCCCGGCGGGCATCGCTGCGAATGCGGCAACCGCGGCTGCTGGGAGCAGTACGCCTCGGGCAACGCCCTGGGCCGCGAGGCGCGCGAGCTGGCGAGGGCCAATTCGCCCGTCGCCCAAGAGATCCTGAAGGCCGTCGGCGGAGACATCGACGCCATCACCGGAGCGGTCGTCACCGATCTGGCGCGGAAGGGCGACCCGACGTCGCGGGAACTCCTCGAGGACGTGGGTGAATGGCTCGGGCTGGGCCTCGCCAACCTCGCCGCGGCCCTCGATCCCGGCACCTTCGTGGTGGGCGGTGGCCTCTGCGACGCGGACGACCTTCTGCTGGGTCCCGCTCGGCGAGCATTTGCCCGCAACCTCACGGGGCGTGGCTTCCGTCCCGCAGCGCGGATCGAACGTGCAGAACTCGGGCCTCAGGCGGGCCTGATTGGAGCAGCCGATCTCTCGCGCGTCAACGCCCGGGCCGCCGGCTGGGCGCGCTGAGACCCTTCACCTGAGCGCCCCCTCATTGAGCTCTCTCCGGGTGACGCTGCGCGCTCAGATCCGGGCGCCGTCGTCGTCCTCGTCCTTGTCCCGCGGAAGGCGCATGATGAGGTACCCGACGGAGGCGATGAAGCTCGCGACCAGCGCGGCGATCGCCCATGCCGGGATGCCCCGCCAGAACAGGGCGGACAGGAGCAGGCCTGCGGGGGCGCCGAGTGCGCCGACCCACGCCACGACGCTCGCCGGATCAGCCCCGGCCAGCACGGGGTCGGGCTCCTCTGGGACGAACTCGCCGTCGCCGTCGGGCTCGTCGTCGTGAGGGAACGGCTCGCCGAAGGATTCCGGGCGCGACGGCTCGGGGTGGGGCTTGGTCAACCCCAGCGGATCGAAGGCGTCGAATCCGGGGTCCCCGGCGTCCTGGCGGCGAGGCCCGGAGCGCTCGCCCGCCTGGGACGCCGCAGCGCGCTCGGCCGCAGACGGCTCGAGCGGAGCCGGCCCGAATTCGTCCTCGGACCACGCGGGCCCCAGCCTCGGGTCGTCCGAGCGCAGCCGCGAGACGAGGTCGCGCCAGACGTCGTCGTCGGCCTCGTGGTCGGCGCGGTCCGGATCCGGGCGGCCGTTCATGCGTGCTCCTCGGTGGGTTCGGTATCGCCGACGGAAGCGGGTGAAGATGCCGTTGCGATCTCGCGGAAGAACTCCGCAGACCGCGCGAAGATGGCTCCGGCGTCATTGTCCAGAGTCGCCACGTGGTAGCTGTCCGGGAGGCGCACGAAGCGGATGTCGGACCCGCCGTAGTATCGCGTGATGGCCCCGACGCTGCGCTCGCTCTTGACAACGTGGTCGACAGCGGACCGGAAGACCTGGAGCGGTGCGGTGGCGCGGGGGAGCAGCGAGACCGTGTCCCTGAAGAGCAGCTTGAGCTGATGCGCGGCAGTGACCGGCACGCGATCGTAGGCCTGCTCGTCCTGGCCCGGGCGCTTGATGTCATTGCCGATGGCGGGCACCGCGCGCACCGCGTACCGCATGACGCCCGTCATCGAGGACAGGGGATCGTCGACCACGAGGGCGGGGTTCACGACGGCCACGGCCGCAACCGGGTGGAGCGCGGCGAGGCGCAGTGCCAGGGCGCCGCCCATGGAGAGCCCCGCGGCGACGACGATGTGGCATTCCGCCGCAAGCTCGAGGTACGCCGACTCGTAGGCGTCGTACCACTCGCGCCACGACCGCTTCGCGAGGTCTGCCCAATTCGTGCCGTGACCGGGGAGCAGGGGAGTCGCCACGCGGAAGCCCTCGGAGCGGAGGGCGTCGGCCCACGGGGTCACGCTCGCGAGGCTCCCCGTGAACCCATGGCTCAGGGCGACACCCACCGTCGCCGTGACGCTGTTCATGTCAAGCATTATGCCCCGATCAGGCTCCGACCGTCGGGCTCTCGGCGCTGGCCGCGCAGCGGGCGAAGAATTCCGCGGTCCGCCGGACGATGAGCGGGGCTTCGGCATCCCGTGTGGCGACGTGCGAACTCGAATGCAGCGGAACAAAGTCGAGATCGCTGCTGCCGACCCGGCGCAGGATGCGACGCGCGGAGGACGGCGGCACGACCGGATCGACGTCGGACTTGAAGACGAGCAGCGGAGCGGTGACTCGGGGCAGAGCGCGGTCGGCGGCGCGGAAGAGGCGCTTGAGCTCGTGGACTGCGGCGAGCGGGGTGATCGAGTAGTCCCCTTCGTCGCCGACGGGGTCAGGGGCGGATGGCTCGTCGATCGGAAGGGCAGTCCTCATGACGAGGCGGACCGCGCTGATGTAGCGCACGCGCCAGTCATAGAAGTCCAGGCCGGGGTTGACGACGGCGATCCCAGCCACCGGCAGCCGGCTCGCCGTGAGCAGGGCAATCGCCCCGCCCATCGACAGCCCCGCCACGAAGACCACGTCGTTCCGGGCGGCCACCCGGGCATAGGCGTCCTCGAACGCCTCGGTCCATTCTCGCCAGCGCCTTCGCTCGAGGTCTCGCCAGTCGGTGCCATGTCCCGGCAGGAGCGGCAGCTCCACGTCGAACCCGTGGGCGGCGAGGCCCTGGGCCCAGGGGGCGACCGATGAACGCGTACCCGAAAACCCGTGGCACATCGCCACACCCCACCGTTGGCCCGAATTCCGCTCGCGCGTCCCCATGACCCCATCGTGTCATTGACTAGAGTGATGGCAAGCGGCACGCTGCGTTGAAAGGCAAGCGTTGATCTACTGGGCCCTCAAGCTGATCTTCATCGGACCGATCGTCAAGCTCCTCTTCCGGCCCTGGGTCAAGGGCCGCAGCAACGTCCCCGAGAACGGGGCGGCGATCCTCGCCTCGAACCATCTCTCGTTCTCAGACTCGATCTTCATGCCCCTCATGGTGCCCCGGCCCGTGGTCTTCCTCGCCAAGCAGGAGTACTTCACGGGCACGGGGCTCAAGGGCAGGCTCACGGCCGCGTTCTTCCGGCTCACGAACCAGCTGCCCATGGATCGTTCCGGCGGCGCCGCGTCGAGCGCCTCCCTCGGCGCGGGGGCCGAGGTCCTCCGTGGCGGCGGGCTGCTCGGAATCTACCCCGAGGGCACCCGTTCTCCCGACGGGCGGCTCTACCGGGGGAAGGTCGGCGTGGCCCGGCTCGCCCTCGAGACCAGAGTCCCAGTGGTGCCCGTGGCCATGATCGGCACGGAGAAGGTGCAGCCCATCGGGCAGCGATTCCCCTCGATCCGCCG
>NZ_JBQCGQ010000265.1:0-5976 GCF_051955515.1 Sinomonas sp. | reverse complement strand
GATGGCCAGGGCGATCACGGCCGAGACGGTCGTCGTCAGGAGCATGGTGGGCTTGTCCAGCTTGTACCCGGAGGTTCCGAACGCCACCGAGAACGTCTGCATCATGTAGCTCGTCCCGGCGATGAGCGCGCAGAAGACGATGCGGAGCACGGCGCGCCAGTGGAAGCGCAGGACGTGCTTGAGCGGGGCGACGTTGACCTTGTTGCGCTGGGCCTCGACGAACTCCGGGGGCTCCTGGACATGGCGGCGGATCAGGTAGGCGACGACCACGACGACGGCGGAGAACCAGAAGGGGAGCCGCCAGCCCCAGGAGAGCAGCTGCTGGGAGGGCATCGCGGCGATCGGGATGAAGAGCAGCAGGGTGAGCAGCGTGCCGGAGGAGGCGCCCAGGGTCGTGAAGCTCGTGATGAACCCGCGGCGGCGATCGGAGGAGTGCTCCAGGCTCATGGTGATCGCGCTGGGCTGCTCGCCGGAGAGGCAGAGCCCCTGGATGACGCGGATCGCCACGAGCAGGATCGGGGCGGCGGCGCCGATCTGGGCGTACGTGGGCAGGCAGCCGATCAGGAAGGTGCAGCCGCCGATGCCGAACAGTGTGATCATCATGACGAATTTGCGGCCGAAGCGGTCGCCCATCGGGCCCAGGATGAGGGAGCCGAGGGGACGCACGGCGTAGCCGACCGCGAAGGTGACCAGGGACAGCAGCACGCTGATGCCCTCGGGCAGCTGGGGCGAGAAGAAGAGGACGTTCAGGACCAACGCCGACGCGGTGCCGTACACCGCGAAGTCGTAGTACTCGAGCGTCGTGCCGATCCAGGCCGCGACTGCCGCCCTGACCGGGGTCTTCTTGGGGAGTGTGGTTTCAGTCATTTCGACTCCATTGGCGATGGGTGGACAGTGGGCCGCCCGCAAGCATGGGCTGCGGAAAAAGACCTCGAGAGGAATTTCCGGTTAGTCCTGCCGTGAGCTCTCTCGCATGGCGATCGCGTTCTTGTACGGCTTTGCAAACTGGCCTCATATAGAAAGTAGCGTTTGAGGTGCGAGTCACACAAAGACAGCTTTTGTGTCCCTAGATAGGGATCGGTTATGACAGGCCTCCGAACGGCGGGAGTATCGGGGACTCGGGCGTCCTCACCAGTCCAGCGGCCGCGCTGCCCGTGGGTTCCGCGGCGCTCCAGCCAGCGGCCGCTCGCCCTCGATCGGCGTCCAGCAGGCTCAGCTACTGCTTTTATTTGCCCATATAGGGATTTCGTCTATTTGATCCGCATATCTTTTCAGCTGCCGATCGCGCCTATTCCGGAAAACGAAGAGTGGCCGCCGTCGAAATGCCGAGCCGACGTGAGGGCGTCAGGTTCCCCACCCGCCGCATGCTGGAGCACTACCCCACGCGGGTTCCAGCAAGCACCCTCCGGGGGTTGCCATCGGGAGCGCGTGAGTCCACAATGTTTCTCGACAGTCGAGATACTCGATGATCGAGAGAACTTCAAAGGTGCCCAGTACCTCGACTGTCTCAGTGGAAGTCACGGCCGCGAAGGCCCCTTGTTGTCTGGAGTGAAAGAAATGTCCCGTCGTCGCTTTGCTGCAGCCGCGGCTTCTGCCGCGGTCTTGGCCTCAACCGTTCTGCTCGCCCCGGCCGCCCATGCCGACTCGCGCAGCTGGGAGCCGGGCGGGGTGCGCGGCGCCACGACCGTGGTGCTCAACCCGTCGCTCGTCCCCGTGCTCGCTGGGACCCTCAAGGTCAAGCCCATAGCTCCCGGGGCGCTGATCGCCCCCGGCGGCCGCGCCGAACTGATCTTCCCCATCACGCACGTGGCCGGCACCGTCGTCCAGCACGCAGGCGGTCTCCAGTTCTCCCCGGTCGGCGGGGGTTCGCTGCGCCTGACGCGTTTCGACATCAACCTCGGCACGGGTCTGCTCGACGCCAAAGCCCAGTTGAACGGCAAGCGGCTTGCCGGCCGAGTCGACGTGTTCGCTCTCGGACCAGTCCAACCGATTGGCGGCAGCGTGCCCGCCTGCTCCGGGACCGCTGCCGGGCTGACGCTCACCGCACAGGCCGCCGGCGCGCTCGGCGCCCCCTCCTTCGCAGGGGCGTTCGTCGGCGACGCCTGCGTCACTCAGCGCTAGAGACCCTCAGACGCTGAGCTCCAGCATCAGCGCAGGCAGCTCGTCGGCAAGTTCTCGGGCCAGGAACCCGAGCGGGCCGAGCCTGCTGGCCAGCCGGTCAGCGGCCGAGGCATGCAGATGGGTGCCCCAGCACGCCGCCTGCGCGCTGCTGGTTCCCCGGGCCCGGAGCCCCGCAATCGCGCCAGCAAGGACGTCACCACTGCCGGAGGTGCCCAGGCCTCCGTACCCGGTGCCGATCTTCCACAGCTCCGGTCCCAGCCGGGCGGGCTGGGTGATCAGCCCCTGGCAGCTGACCACAGCGTCGAACCTGTCCGAGATCTCGGCGACGTCCTTTTCGAGGTCGTTCACGTCCCGGCCCAGCAGGACCGCGGCCTCGGTGGGATTCGGGGTGAGGATCAGCCGCCCGCGCCACCGGTCCAGCTGGTCCTCGAGCGGTCCGAGGGCGCCCAGGGCGAAGGCATCGAGGACGACGGCGGGCCCTCCAAGGCCGCCAGCCTCGCCCCCGGCAGCGTCGCCCCCAGCCGGGGCTACGCCTGGCGCCCCGGAGGTCTCGCGATCGAGCAGTGCGGCCAGCAGTTCCCCAGCCAGGTCGAGGTCGTCCAGCCCCGGCCCCACGAGAATCGTGTCGGCCTTGTCCAGATAGGAGGAAATCCGGTCCAGCTCGGGCTTCACGGAGCCGTCCACGGTCTCCGGCAGGCCGATCGACCCGCACTCGGGAAACGCCACCCCCACCTGCACAGCGACCGATTCGGCCACGGCCAGGGTCAGTTTTCCGGCCCCGGCGCGCAGGGCCGTTACCCCGGCCAGCAGGGCGGCTCCGGGGGTAGGCCGGGCTCCCCCGATGACGAGCACGGACCCGCGCGAGTATTTGTCCTGCCCGGGCGCTGGGAGCGGCCAATCCCGCAGGAGCGACGGCGTCACCAGGGTGGGGCCGGAGGAATCACTGCGGCCGGACACTCGTGTCTCCACCGTGCTCGGTGACGGTCACGCCCTGCTCCCTCAGGTGGTCCGCCACGTTGAAGCTCTCCAACGTCCACGGCCCGACGCCGGAGGGGCGGACGAACCGGGTCATCGAGGCGTTGAGGATGGTTTCCGTGGCCGCCAGGTCCAGCAGTTCCTTCTCGCTGAGGCCTTCCAGCACGTACCGGAACAGCATGATCACCGCGTCGTGGCACACCAGCATCACCCGGTGCCCCATGCCCAGATTGTTCAGCTCCGCCAGCACGGACCGGATCCGCAGCGCCACATCCGCCCAGGATTCCCCGCCCGGCGGACGGTAGTACAGCTTGCCCAGCCACTCCCGGCGCTCGGACTCCTCCGGATACCGGTTCTCCACGCCCAGGCGTGTGAGGCGGTCCAGGATGCCGAGTTCGCGGTCGCGCAGCCGCTCGTCGGTGCGCACCGGCATCGGCCAGCCCGCTGTTTCCACGGCGATCTCGGCCGTCTGGCGCGCCCGCGCGTAGGGGGAGGACACCACGGCGTCCGGGCGGAGGTCCGCGGCGATCCGGCCCAGCGCGGTCCCCAACGCCTTGGCCTGGTCCTGGCCGGTGCCGGACAGGTTGACGTCGGCATCGCGGGCGGGGACGTCGATGACCTCCACGCCGGCGTCACGCGCCTCGGTAGCCGCCACGTTGCCTTCGCTCTCACCGTGCCGGATCAGCAGCAGCTCGACCGCGCCGGCCTCCTGGACCGCCTGCGTCAAACCGCGGTCGTCGGCCGAATTTCCGTTCGCTGAAGTGTCCATCACGAAACCACCCCGTCCTGCCGTGCCGAATGCGGAACACTACACACCACGTACCCGAGCGGCGGCGGAAATAACGGACGACGGCGGCCCGGCGCAGCGTGGGCGGGCGTCACTCCGCCAGCAGACCCACCACCCTCGTCCGGTGGAGCGTCTCGACGTGCCGGCGTGAGACGGCCGCCGCGGTCACCACGTCCCCGGCGCGCACCGCCGCCGTGAGCGCGGCGTGATCGCGGTTCGCCAGGTGCAGGTCCTCGATCGGGTACGGGACGAAGAACGCGTAGAGCTCCTCGAGCGAATGCCGGTACTCCTCCGCGGCCGAGCCGAGGCCGGCCGCCTCCGCGACGAGCTCGTGGAAGGCCGCGTCGCACTGGTGGTACTCCGCCCAGCCGGTCGCGCCAGCCATGCGCGCGGTGAGCGCCTCGAGCTCGGCGAGCTGCTCGCCGCTCGCGTGGAGCGCGGCGAAATGGGCGACGGCGGTCTCCTGCAGCATGCGCCGATCGATGAGCCGGTGGACCTCCGTGACCTCGGCGGGCGCCATGGTAAGGCTGCGCAGGACCTCCCCGGGAGGCTCCTCAGCCACGAACGTCCCGCCGCCGCGCCCACGCAACCGGACAAGGACGCCGTCGTCCGCGAGCGAAGCCAGCGCTCGGCGCGCGGTCATGGGGCTGACGGACAGGCCCAGGGCAACGTCGTCCTTGTCGGGCAGCCGCTCGCCGGGCTTGAGGAGCCCGAGTCGGATCGCCATGCCGATCCTCATCCGGACAGCATCGATGGCGCTTCGGCGTCCGATCCGGGCGAGCGACGCGTCGTCGATGAGCGGCACACCCGAATCGGGGAGGGCGATGGCGGAGTCCGGCTCAGCGTCGAGAGAAGTCACCTGTGCCCCCTTTCCTCAGTTGAATCTATTAGCTCAGCTTGATCTATTATGGGCGACGTCACATCGAAAATCGAGGTTTCCTTGCAACGACATCTTCCCCTCGTGGCCGTCCAGGCGCCGCCGCGGCTCATCGGCGAGCCGTTCGCGGCGTTCGCCGACGAAGCCCGCCGCACCGTCGAGCTTCACCCCGAAAAGAAGCTCCTCGTCTTCCCCGAACTCCACCTCTTCGGCGACGGCGACCCCGACCTCCAGCGCGAGGAGGCGCTGCGCGCGGCGGCAGAGCCGCTGGACGGCCCTCGCGTCGAGGCGCTCGCAGGCCTCGCCGAGGAGCTCGGCGTCTGGCTCGTTCCCGGCAGCGTCTGCGAACGCGGCGAGCGGGGCGAGCTGTTCAACACCCAGATCGTCCTCTCGCCGGCCGGGGAGCTTGCGGGCAGCTATCGCAAGATCTTCCCGTGGCGCCCCCACGAGCCGTACGAGCCGGGCGACCGCTTCGTCGTCGTCGACCTCGACGGGATCGGGCGCGTGGGCCTGAACATCTGCTACGACGCATGGTTCCCGGAAACCAGCCGCCAGCTCGCTTGGATGGGCGCCGAAGTGATCCTCAACGTCGTCAAGACGACGACGACGGACCGCGCCCAAGAGCTCGTCCTCGCCCGCGCGAACGCGATCGTCAACCAAGTGTTCGTGGTGAGCGTCAACTGCGGCGGGCCGACGGGCCAGGGCCGCAGCATCGTCGTCGGCCCTGAGGGCGAGGTCATCGCCGAGGCTCCCGACGCCTCACCGACGCTCCTCGCCGCGGAGCTGGAACTCGACGCCGTCGGACAGGTTCGCACTCAGGGGACCGCGGGCGTGAACCGCATGTGGTCGCAGTTCCGGCCCGACGAGCCGCCCATCCCGCTGCCGGTCTATCAGGGCCGAATCGACCCCGCGAGCTGGCAGCCGCAGACTCCATCACCCGCACCCGCCACTGGCCACACCGACGTGGCTTTCGCCACAGTCAGGAGCACTCGATGACCGATTCGTCGGCAACCCTCACCCGGACTCTGCGACTCCCGTCGCTCGTCCTGTTCGGCCTCGCGTACCTCGCGCCGCTCATCGTCCTCGGGATCTTCGGGGTGATCGCGCAGACCACAGGCGGGGCAACGCCGTCGGCCTATCTCGTGGCGCTCGTCGCGATGCTGTTCACGGCCCACAGCTACGGCCGGATGTCCGTGGCCCACCCGGTCGCCGGCTC
>NZ_JBQCGQ010000264.1:0-13588 GCF_051955515.1 Sinomonas sp. | reverse complement strand
ATCGACTCCCTCGTCGCGGCCTTGTTGAGTTCGCGGCGGGACGGGGTCTCGAGTGATGTCACCCCATTACACTAAGTGCAACTTTGCACTGAGTGCAAATTTGAGACCGGGACTCTCGCCTCGTCCCGTGGCCACTTCTCGCCCGACGTGTGGCCACTTCTCGCCCGACGCGTGGCCACCTCTCGCGTCGCGCGGGACAACGGCAACGGGCCGCCCTGCTGGAAACAGTGGGCGGCCCGTTGACGGCGGCCAGATGTGGCCAGGCGTTGCGGTGGAGGTGGCCACGCGTTGCGGTGGAGGTGGCCAGGGGTTGGTTAGTGGGCGGCGACCAGAGCGTCGTCGTCCGCCGGAACCTCGGTGGCTGTCTCGGCCACGAAGGCGCTGCGGGAACGCTGGGCGTTGTATAGCCCGAGATCCAGGATGCCCTGCCGCTTCGCGACGATGGTCGGCACGAGCGCTTGGCCGGCCACGTTGACCGCGGTGCGGCCCATATCGAGGATCGGGTCGATCGCGAGCAGGAGGCCGACGCCGGCGAGCGGCAGCCCCAAGGTGGACAGCGTGAGCGTGAGCATGACGACGGCGCCCGTGGTCCCCGCGGTCGCGGCGGAGCCGAGGACCGAGACGATCACGATGAGCAGGTACTGGCTGAAGTCCAGATGCAGGCCGAAGAACTGGGCGACGAAGATCGACGCGACGGCAGGGTAGATGGCCGCGCAGCCATCCATCTTGGTGGTCGCACCCAGCGGCACGGCGAACGAGGCGTAGCCCTGCGGGACTCCGAGGTTCCGCTCAGCGACGCGCTGCGTGAGCGGCAGCGTGCCGATGGAGGAGCGGGACACGAAACCGAGCTGAACCGCGGGCCAGACGCCTGAGAAGTACTGCTTGATCGAGAGTCCATGGCTCTTCACCAGGATCGGGTAGAACACGAACAGCACGAGGACGAGGCCAACGTAGATGGCGATCGCGAACTTGCCGAGGGCGCCGATGGTGTCCCAGCCGTAGGTGGCCACGGCGTTGCCGATGAGACCGATCGTGCCGAGCGGGGCCACTCGGATGATCCACCAGAGGACCTTCTGGATGACCTCGAGTGCGGAGCGGGTGAAGGCGAGGAACGGCTCGGCCTTGGCGCCGACCTTGAGGACCGCGATGCCGACGGCGATCGCGATGACCAGAATCTGCAGGACGTTGAAGCTCACGCTCGTGGTCACAGCACCGCCGTCCGCAACGGTCGAGCTCGCGCTCAGGCCGAGGAAGTTGTGCGGGAACAGCCCGGTGAGGAAGGCCCACCAGTCGCCGGTCTTGCCGGCGTACTTGGCCTGCTGGGTGATGCCGGTCCCTGCGCCGGGCTGGAACAGAAGGCCGAGGCCGATGCCGATGAGGACCGAGACCAGCGCGGTGATCGCGAACCAGAGGAGAGTGTTCCACGCCAGCTTGGCTGCGTTGGATACTTGACGCAGGTTGGCGATCGAGCTCACCACCGCGGTGAAGATGAGGGGCACGACGGCGGTCTGCAGCAGGGCGACATAGCTGCTGCCGATCGTGGAGAGAGTTGCGCCAAGGCCGTTGGGCTTGGCCGACGTACTGCCGGTGTACTTGGCGATGAGGCCGAGGATGAGGCCGACGACGAGGGCCGCAATGATCTGCGTCCCGAACGACGTGGCCCACGCCGGGAGGCGGCGCGTGCGGGTGCTGGTTGATGTGCTCACCGCAGCACAATAGGACGCCCTCGTATAACACATCGAATCTCTGTTGAGAAATATTACTTTGACATGGTGGTGCGGTCTCCTGGAGTCCCGTGGAATTCCGCACCACCGCGGGGAATTGTTACGTTATTCCCCTATCAAAGGTGATTTATATCTCAGGCGAGAAGCGCTCGACGGAGCGTGTCCAATCCGACCGACCCCAGGTTGAGGGCCCTCGTGTGGAACTCCTTGAGGTCAAACTCGCCGCCCTCAGCTTCGGCGCGAGCGGCGAGGTCGGACCGGATCTGCTCCCACAGTCGCTGGCCCACCTTGTAAGACGGCGCTTGGCCCGGCCATCCGAGGTACCGGTGGAACTCGAAATCGAGCTGTCCCTCCGAGATCTCCAGATTGGCCCGAAGGAAGTCGTAGCCCTTTTCGGGGGTCCAGGTTCCCGAACCCCAGCGCTCGGGGACTTCGAGCTCGAGGTGCACGCCGATATCGAACACCACTCGGGCCGCTCGCATCCTCTGCGCGTCGAGCATGCCCATCCGATCGCCGGGATCGGCGAGGTACCCGAGCTCGTCCATAAGCCGCTCGGCGTAAAGGGCCCAGCCCTCGCCGTGGCCGGAGACCCAGCAGATGAGGCGTCGCCAGCGGTTGAGCAGCTCGCGCCGGTAGACCGCCGTCGAGCACTGCAGGTGGTGACCCGGGACGCCCTCGTGGTAGACCGTCGTCGTCTCCGACCACGTGGTGAAGGAGTCCTCGCCCTCCGGCACCGACCACCACATTCGGCCGGGCCGCGAGAAGTCGTCGGACGGGGCGGTGTAGTAGATGCCGCCGTCGTGGGTCGGAGCGATCATGCACTCGAGCTTGTGCATCGGCTCGGCGATCTCGAAGTGCGTGCCTGCCAGGTTTTCGATCGCTCGATCGGAGAGCCCCTGCATCCAAGCGCGCAGCGCATCGGTCCCCTTGAGCTGGCGGGCCGGGTCCTCGTTGAGCGCCTTCTTGGCCTCTTCGATGCTGGCGCCGGGCTTGATCTGCTCGGCGACGGCCTCCTGCTGGGCAATGATGCGGTCGAGTTCCGCGACGCCCCACGCGTAGGTCTCCTCGAGGTCCACCGTGGCGCCGAGGAAGCGCCGCGAGGCGAGGGCATAGCGTTCGCGCCCCACCGCGTCCTTCTCGGGAGCCTGCCGGAGGAGCTCGCCTTCGAGGAATTCCGCGAGCTTCCCGTAAGCTCCCCCCGCGGCGGCACAGCCATCCACGAGGGCGGATGCGACGTCGTCGGGAAGCGGGTCGCCGCCGTCGAGCCTCGCGTCGGCGGCCAGGCGCGCGAAGAATCCCGTGCCCTCGTCACCGTACTGCCGGGCCTGTCCGACGACGGCGCGAACCTGGCGCCCGGCCGAAACCTTGCCGCTTGCTGCGGCGCTGCGCAGGGACTCGATGTAGCCGTCAATGGCGGCGGGGACGTTGGCAGCCCTGCCCGCGATGTGACTCCACTGCTCCGCCGTGTCCATGGGCATGAGGTCGAAGATCGCCCGGATGTTCTGGGCGGGGGAGTCGATGTTGTTCAGCTCGGCGACGGTCCAGCCGCTCTCGAGCTCCTCGATTTCGAGGCCGAGCCGCTCGCGCATGGCGTCGAGCGTGACCTCGTCGATCTCGTCGGCGGCCTCGACCGAGGCGAGGTTTGCCAGCGTCTCACGGAACAGCGCCAGCTTGGCCTCGTGGCCCGCCGGGGAGTAGTCCGGGTACTCCGTCTCGTGCCCGGGGAAGCCGAGTTCCGTGGCGAGCGATGGGTTGAGCTCAAGGAAGCGGTCGGTGAAGGTTTCGGCGACGGCGTCCACCTTCGTCGGGGTGCGATGCAGGTTTGGGGTGTTCTGAGTCACGCCTCCGAGCCTAGCCGCACGGTCCGACACGTGAAAGAACCCGTGCAGATTTCTCGCCCCTTTGCGCCGTCACGTTTGCAGGGTGCGGGGGCGACGGCGGGGTGAACAACAGTTGCGTCGTCTGCCCGCCCAACCGATTCCGACCTTCTTTGGGAGAGACGCTCGGCGTGTCGCCCCGTGACACGCCGACGAGCGCGGAATTCGGCGGTGAAAAGTGGTCGGACTCTGTGGTGCTCCCGCAGGTGGGGTTCCGACGGCGCGTGCAGTCACGTAAGGAGCGTTCCGTACCCTGCAAACGTGACGGCGCAACGAGGGGGGCGGGCCGGAGGCGAGCAGCACCGGAAGGGGTCAGTACCGCCCGCGCCGCTGGTTCATCATGTGACGGGGGCGGAGGGTCGCGCGGCGGATCCGCTCGCGGCGGGTGGGAGCCGCGGGCGCGGCCTCCTCCTCGGAAGAGGAGCCGACGGCGGCGAGCACCGCGGTGAGCGCCGCAAGCTCCTCGGGCGTGGGGTTCCCGCTGGTGACCGAGAACAGGGCCGGGCGATTCTCGGCCCCGTCGGCTGGACGATCCGCGCTCACAGCGGGATGTTCCCGTGCTTCTTGGCGGGCATGGAGGCGTGCTTGTCGCGCAGCGCCCGGAGCCCGCGCAGGAGCTGGACGCGGGTCTCGGACGGCGCGATGACAGCGTCGATGTACCCGAGTTCCGCGGCCTGGTACGGGTTGAGGAGCTCCTCCTCGTAATGGCGGATGAGCTCGGCGCGCTTGGCCTCGACGTCCGCGCCGTCCTGCTGGGCGGCGGCGAGGTCACGGCGGTACAGGATGTTGACGGCGCCCTGTGCCCCCATGACGCCGATCTGCGCGGTGGGCCACGCGAAGTTGAGGTCGGCGCCGAGCTTCTTCGAGCCCATGACGATGTAGGCGCCGCCATAGGCCTTCCGGCAGATCACGGTGAGCTTGGGGACGGTCGCCTCGGCGTAGGCGTACAGGAGCTTCGCGCCGCGCCGGATGATGCCCTGGAACTCCTGGTCCTTGCCTGGGAGGAAGCCGGGGACGTCCACGAGCGTGACGATCGGGATGTTGAATGCGTCGCAGTGGCGCACGAATCGTGCCGCCTTCTCGGATGCGGCGATATCCAACGTGCCCGCGAACTGGATCGGCTGGTTGGCCACGATCCCCACGGTGTGGCCCTCCATGCGGCCGTAGCCGATGATGACGTTGGGGGCGTAGAGCGCCTGCATCTCAAGGAATGCGGCGTCGTCCACGATGGACTCGATCACGCGACGCATGTCGTAGCCGTGCGTCGGAGCGTCGGGGACGAGGGCGTCGAGCGAGAGGTCCTCTTCGGTCTCCTCGAGTTCCTGGTCGGAATCGAGCACGGGCGCCTCGACGAGGTTGTTCGAGGGGAGGTAGTCGAGGAGTTCGCGGACGAACTCGATCGCGTCCTTCTCGTCGGCGGCGAGGTACGTCGCGGTGCCGGTGGTCGCGTTGTGCTGGCGCGCACCTCCGAGCGTCTCCATGTCCACTTCCTCGCCCGTGACGGTCTTGATGACGTCCGGACCGGTGATGAACATGTGGCTGGTCTTGTCCACCATGACCACGTAGTCGGTGAGCGCAGGGGAGTAGGCGGCGCCGCCGGCGCAGGGGCCCATGATGAGCGAGATCTGGGGGACGACGCCGGAGGCCGCGACGTTGTTGCGGAAGATGTCCGCGAACATCGCGAGCGAGGCGACGCCCTCTTGAATGCGCGCGCCGCCGCCGTCGTTGATGCCCACCACGGGGCAGCCATTGCGCAGCGCGAACTCCTGGACCTTCACGATCTTCTCGCCGTTCACTTGGCTCAGGGAACCGCCGTAGACGGAGAATTCCTGGCTGTAGACGGCCACGAGGCGCCCGTCGACAGTGCCGTACCCGGAGACGACGCCGTCGCCGAGAGGCTTCTTCTTCTGCATTCCGAACGCCGTGGACCGGTGGACCGCCAGCGCGTCGAACTCGACGAACGAGTCTTCGTCGAGGAGCATTTCGATCCGCTCGCGGGCGGTGTTCTTCCCCCGCGCGTGCTGCTTCTCCACGGCGTCGGGACCGGACGGAAGGAGCGAGGCGGCTCGCCGCTCGCGGAAGTCCGCGATCTTGCCTGCAGTCGTGGTCAGGTCGTGGGTCACGCGCGCTCCAGCTCTCGGTCAGCAATCGGTCAGATGTAGGTTCCGCACAAACTGCGAAGCCGTGGAATCAGTCTAGTAAGCCCACTTCGGGCCGCTTGTGTAGGAATCCTACAATTTCTTGTCGCCGCGGCGCGTACGACGGCGCCCCGCGGCAAGGCGTCGACCCCGCCCTTGTTACTCACCGGTAACAAGAGGCGTACACTCACCAGTATGACGACGATCACACCCGGCGACACCGGGCCGCGGCCCACCCTTGCCGGCCGAACCCTCCTCATGAGCGGCGGGAGCCGCGGCATCGGGCTCGCCATCGCGCTGCGCGCAGCCCGCGACGGCGCCAACCTCGTCCTCCTCGCGAAGACCGCCGAGCCCCATCCCAAGCTCGCCGGCACCGTGTTCGACGCCGCCGACGCCATCGAGGCCGCGGGCGGACACGCGCTCCCCATTGTGGGGGATGTGCGCCATGACGACGACGTAGCGCGCGCCGTGCGGAGCGCCGTCGAGCGCTTCGGCGGAGTCGACGCCGTCGTCAACAACGCCTCGGCGATCGATCTCTCGCGTACCGACGCGCTCGATATGAAGCGGTACGACCTCATGCAGGACATCAACGCACGCGGGACCTTCCTCCTGTCCAAGCTGTCGCTCCCGGCACTGCGGGAGTCGGCGCACGCGGGGAGGGGCCCGCACATCCTCACGCTGTCCCCGCCCCTCAACCTCGACCCCAAGTGGGCGGGGGAGCATCTCGGGTACACCATGGCCAAGTACGCCATGAGCCTCGTGACCCTCGGCCTCGCGGAGGAGCTCAGAGGGGACGGCATCGGCGTCAACTCGCTCTGGCCCTGCACCCTCATCGACACGGCCGCGATCCGCAACCTGCCGGGGGGCCAAGCCATGGCCCATGCGTCCCGGAGTCCTGAGATCGTGGCCGATGCCGCCCACGCGATCCTCACGAGCGACCCCCGCCTCACCACCGGCAACTTCTTCACGGACGAGGAAGCGCTCAAAGGCGCAGGGGTGACGGACTTCTCCCGCTACAGCCTGGGCGCTGACGAGGAGCAGCTCGTGCGCGACATCTTCCTCTGACAGCTGATTCCGCGCGGCCCGATTCGAGGTTGGGGAAACGCCCTCGCTCGCTAGGATTCCCGTATGGATCACGACACCCCCGTGCAGGCGCCGGCCCGCGGCCCCCTCGACCGATCGCGCCTCGGTGCGGACTTCGTGGCGCACACCGGGCTGTCCAAGGTCCTGATCGTCGACGAGATCGGCTCCACCAACACCGAGCTCATGCGGCTCGCCGGGGCCGAGGCCGAGGAATGGGGGGACCTCGGGGTCCTCGTCGCGGAGAACCAGACTCAGGGCCAGGGGCGCCTGCACCGGCCGTGGGAATCGCCCTCGGGGGCGTCTCTCGCCGTGTCGATCCTCCTGCGTCCCCACGGTCCCTCGGGGCGGCCGCTCCCGACGCAGTCCTACTCGTGGTTCTCGCCGCTCGCGGCCCTCGCTCTGCGCGAGGCCCTCGCGGGCGTGGCCGGGCTCGAGTCCGCGCTCAAATGGCCGAATGATGTGGTGGTCGGCGGCCTCAAGGTGTCGGGGATCCTTGCCCACCTCGCGCCCGGAGTGCACGGTGAGCCACCCGCTGTCGTGCTCGGAACCGGCATCAATGTGTCGCTGACCAAGGACGAGCTGCCCGTCCCCACGGCAACCTCCGCGAGCCTCGCCGCCGGCCGGCCCGTGGATCGGACCAGTCTGCTGGTCGCGTATCTCGAGGAGTTCGCCCGCTACTACCGCGCCTTCTGCGCCGTCCACGGCAACGCCGACGCGGCCCTGCTGGGCGGCCAGACCCTGCTCTCGCGCGTTCAGGACGCCACGATCACCCTCGGACGGAGGGTGCGCGTCGAACTCCCGGGCGGCCGCCGGCTCGAGGGGCGGGCTACAGGGCTCGACGGTCACGGCGCGCTGCAGGTCGTGGAGGACGGCGGCGAGCGGCATGCGGTGTCCGCAGGCGACGTCGTTCATCTCCGCCCGGCCGATGGCGGCTATGCGTAAGCTGCTCGCCCCGGGGGAGCAGGTGATCGTGAATACCCGACGGCATGGTTCCGTGCTCGTGGTCCCCGCGGTCGTCGGGGTACTGGTGTGCGGCGCGGCGTCCTTCGCCGCGGGGTGGCTCAACAGGGGCCATCTGGATACCCTCATCCCGTGGCTTCCCTGGGGCACGGGGCCGTGGCTCTCGCTCGTGCCGGCCGTCCTGGGCGCATGGATCTTGGTCATCTATCCGCTCCGCAGGCTCGCGGCCTGGTCCTCGCTCCACTATGTGCTCACGAGCCGGCGGGTCCTCCGGCGGCAGCGTGGGTTCCGGCGCCACGACCGCGAACTGCCCCTTGCCATGGTTCAGGACGTCGCCGTCACCCAGTCGATTCTTCAATCCTTCGCCCACTCGGGTTCGATAACCTTGTCCACGGGGCAGGCGGCAAGCCTCAGGCTCGACGACGTGCCCGACGTGCGCAGCTTTCGCCGGCTCGTGCTGGATGCGATCGACGAGCTGCCGGCGGGGTACGGGTTTCCGGGCACGGACGACGGCGGTACGCCGCGCCTGCTGGGCGAGGACTGATGGAGGGCGAAGCGATGGACGACGAGCTGCCTCCCCCCATGCCTGCCGACCTCCCCGTGGGCTCGGGGACCCTCGACGAACTCGCGGGCCCTCTCGAGGACGGCCAGGAGGATCCAGTCGCGGGAATCGACTACCGCCGCGCGGCGCGGGCTCTCGAGAACCTTCTGCTCGGAGGCGAGCGGACCCTCAAGCGCCGCGACGTCGCGCAGGGGGTCGGCCTCTCCCTCTTCTCGGCACGCAAGCTCTGGCGCGCGCTCGGCATGCCGAACTTCACCGACGACGATCTCGCCTTCACCGCCGAGGATCTCGAGCACCTCAAGATCATGCCCAAGCTCGTCCGGGAGGGTGTTCTCACGGAGGACGCTGCGATCTCGGTGACCCGGGCCATCGGGCAGATGACGGACCGCATGGTGGTCTGGCAGGTCGAGGCCCTCGTCGAGGACATGGTGGTGGCCCACGGGATCTCGGACGCCGAGGCTCGCGTCCGCCTGGTCGCGGAGCTGCCAAGGCTCATCGAGCCCCTCGAGGAGATGCTCGTGTATTCGTGGCGCCGGCAGCTCAGCGCCGGGGTCCAGCGCCTGGCCGTGCGCGCGAAGCAGGGCCTCGAGGCGAGCGAGGAGGGACGCACGGGGGGCGAGGACGACGCGCCCCTGCCGCTGGCCCGATCCGTGGGGTTCGCCGATCTCGTCTCCTATACGAGCCTTTCGCGTCGGATGAACGAGAAGACGCTGGCCCGTCTCGTGCAGACCTTCGAGAACAAGTGCGCCGAGGTGATCTCGGTGGGCGGCGGCCGGCTCGTCAAGACGGTCGGGGACGAAGTCCTCTACATCGCCGAGACGCCGACGGCGGGCGCGGAGATCGCGTTGGCGCTGTCCCGGGAGATCGCAGCAGACGAGCGGCTCCCCGAGGGCAGGGTCGCGATGGTGTGGGGACGCGTCCTCAGCCGTCTCGGCGACATCTACGGCCCCACCGTGAACTTGGCCGCCCGGCTCACGGCCATCGCCGAGCCCGGCCAAGTCCTCGTGGACGATCTGACCGCCGGCGTGCTCGAGGACGACCCGCGCTTCGTGCTCACCCCTCTCGAGGTCCAGAATGTGCGCGGATTCGGCGAAGTTCGGCCCGTCGCGCTGGGCAGGGGCGAAGGCACGGGTATCGTGCTCGACTGATGGCTCAATCGAGGGGAGTGCCGATGACCGGCGGCGACGAGGTGTCACGGCGGTCCGCGCGGCCGGTGCTCGATGTGGGCTCTGCCACCGACCGGGGCGAGGTCCGCGAGCTCAACGAGGACTCCTTGCTGGCACGCGAGCCGATCTTCGCGGTCGCCGACGGCATGGGCGGTCACGAGGCGGGCGAGGTCGCGAGCGCCCTCTGCGTCGAGAGCCTCGGGCGCGAGGAGACCCTGTCCGGGGGCCGCGCCGCGACCGCCCTGGACGTGATCCTCGCCATCCGCCGCGCAGACTGGGCGATCCGCGACGCGACCGGCGCGCGGGCCGGCACCACGCTCGCCGCGGCCTTCCTTGCAGAGGACGACGACGGTGCTCCCGCCTGGATCGTCGCGAACGTCGGGGATTCGCGGGTCTACGTTGCGCTGGAGGACGAGTTCGTCCAGATCACGGTGGACCACTCTGAGGTCCAGGAGCTCGTGGCGCGGGGCGAGATCACGCAGGAGGAAGCACGCATCCATCCGCGCCGGAACGTGGTCACGCGGGCCCTCGGAACCGGGTTCGACGCCGACCCCGACCTCTGGCTCCTGCGCGCCGTGGACGGGCAGCGCCTCCTCATCTGCTCCGATGGCCTCACAACCGAGCTCGAGGACGGGGAGATCGCTGAGCTCCTGAAGGAGGGCGAGACCGCGCAGGCGGCCGCCGATGCGCTCGTGCGGGCTGCGCTGGAAGCCGGCGGTCGCGACAACGTGACGGTCATCGTCGTCGGGGTGGAAGGCGTCGGCGAGCAGGCGGGCGAAGAGCCCCTTCCTGTGTCGGAGGGGTAAGGCAAGATAGGACACGTGAGCGCAGAATCCGTGATCCCCGAAGCTGCCACCTCGCAGGCGACTCAGCCCGCGACTCCTTCTGCGACGCTTCGCGAGGAGTATGAGTCGCTTGCGGAGGAAGTCCGCCGGCATCGGGCGCTCTACTACAACGAGGACGCACCGGTCCTCTCGGACGCGGAATACGACGCGCTGTTCCGCCGGCTCGAGGAGTTCGAGGCCCTGCACCCGGAGCTGGTCGCGAACGATTCGCCCACGCAGGAGGTCGGCGGGGAGGCAACCGCAGCCTTCGCTCCGGTCCAGCACCTCACTCGGATGTACAGCCTCGAGGACGTCTTCTCTGTCGACGAGCTCACTGCGTGGGTCGCCCGGGCGGAGGCGAGCGTCGCTGCGATCGGCAACCTCCCGCCGGTCCGCTGGCTCACCGAGCTCAAGATCGACGGCCTCGCCATCAACCTCCTGTACCGACGGGGCGAGCTCATGCGGGCCGCCACGCGCGGGGACGGACGCACCGGCGAGGACGTCACGCACAACGTCTTCACCATCAAGGACATCCCGCGAAGGCTGGCCGGCGAGAACCACCCGGAAGAGGTGGAGATCCGCGGGGAGGTCTACATCCCCACGAAGGCGTTCAACGAGTTCAACGAGGCCCTGATCGAGGACGGCAAGGCGCCCCTCGCCAACCCCCGCAACGCGGCTGCGGGCTCGCTGCGGCAGAAGGATCCGGCAGAGACCGCCAAGCGTCCGTTGAGCATGTTCGTCCACGGCATCGGGGCCCGCGAGGGCCTCGGCGTGAAGAGCCAGTCCGAGACGTACCAGCTGCTCAAGGAGTGGGGCCTACCGACCAGCCCGTACTACGAGGTCTTCGACAGTTACGAGAAGGTCCGCGAGTACATCGAGACCTACCGCGAGAAGCGCCACAGCGTGACCCATGAGATCGACGGCATCGTCATCAAGGTGGACGACTTCGCGACGCAGCGCGCCTTGGGGCACACGAGCCGGGTTCCCCGCTGGGCGGTCGCCTTCAAGTACCCGCCGGAGGAAGTGCACACGAAGCTGCTGGACATCGCGGTCAATGTGGGCCGGACGGGACGCGTCACTCCCTTCGGCGTCATGGTTCCAGTGAAGGTCGCGGGCTCCACGGTCGAGATGGCCACGCTGCACAACCAGGACGTGGTGAGGGCGAAGGGCGTCAAGATCGGCGACATCGTGGTCCTGCGGAAGGCCGGGGACGTGATCCCGGAGATCGTGGGCCCGGTTCTCGCCCTCCGCGACCAGCAGGAACCTCCGGTGCGGGACTTCGTGATGCCCACCGAATGCCCCTCGTGCGGCACGCCCCTCGCCCCGGCGAAGGAGGGCGAGGTGGACATCCGCTGCCCCAACGCGCGGTCCTGCCCGTCCCAGCTCCGGGAGCGGGTCTTCCACGTGGCGAGCCGCGGCGCCTTCGACATCGAGGCACTCGGCTGGGAAGCCGCGATCGCCCTGACGCGGCCCGCCGAACCGGAGGTCCCGCCGCTCGAGAGCGAGGCGGGGCTCTTCGACCTCACGCCCGAAGACCTTCGGGACGTGAAGATCCGCCGCGAGAAGCGCTCCAAGGGCGTGGGCACGGGGGAGTGGGAGCTCGTTCCCTACTTCTGGACCAAGCCCAGCGCGAAGACCCCGTCCAAGCCCACGGCCAACACCGAGAAGCTCTTCCGCGAACTCGAGAAGGCCAAGACGCAGCCCCTCTGGCGCGTCCTCGTGGCCCTTTCGATCCGCCATGTGGGCCCGACCGCCTCCCGCGCGCTCGCCACCGCGTTCGGGTCGATGGACGCGATCCAAGCCGCCAATGAGGATCAGCTGGCCCACGTGGACGGCGTGGGCCCGACCATCGCGGCAGCCGTCAAGGAGTGGTTCGCGGAGGACTGGCACCGTGAGATCGTCGAGCGCTGGAAGCGGGCCGGAGTCCGCATGCGGGACGAGCAGGATCAGTCCATGCCGCGTACCCTCGATGGGCTCACCGTCGTGGTGACTGGCTCGCTCGAGAACTTCAGCCGGGACGAGGCCAAGGAGGCCATCATCCTGCGTGGGGGCAAGGCGGCCGGATCCGTGTCCAAGAACACGGACTACGTGGTGGCGGGCGACAACGCGGGGTCGAAGCTGGACAAGGCCGCGTCTCTGGGAGTCCCCGTCCTCGATGAGGCCCGGTTTGCGCTGCTCCTGGCTGAGGGCCCAGCGGGCCTCGGCGACGGGGCGGCCGGAAGCGACGGCGCGGCAGGAGACGATGGGGCAAACGCCGACGACTCGCTCGAGGCCAAGGCCGTCGCGGTGACCGAAGCGGACGAGGACAAGTGA
The DNA here is from genome assembly GCF_051955515.1 of Sinomonas sp. Taxonomy (GTDB): domain Bacteria; phylum Actinomycetota; class Actinomycetes; order Actinomycetales; family Micrococcaceae; genus Sinomonas. The sequence goes on along the minus strand of NZ_JBQCGQ010000264.1, from coordinate 941 downwards.
GCGTGGATTACAGCGGGCAATTCCTGACCGAGCTCCTGGCCGTCGCGCGGCGCGCGGCGGCCGCTGGCGCCGGGGTCCTCAGAACGCGCGACGGCGCCCGCCTCGTCGAGGAGACCACGCGTTCCGGAAGCGACTGGGTCACCACGTTCGACGTGGCGGCGGAGGAGGCCGTGCGCGGCGTGATTGCCGCCGAGCGCCCCGACGACATCGTCACCGGCGAGGAGCAGGGGACCACGAGGGTCGCCAAGCCGAGCGGCTTCCGCTGGTCCATCGACCCGCTCGATGGCACCACGAACTTCATCCGCGACATCGTCTACTACGCGACCAGCGTCGCGGTGGCCGATGACAACGGGAGGTGGCTTGCCGGCGTCGTCCATGCTCCCGCGCTCCGGCGCGAATACTGGGCTGTGCGCGGCGGGGGTGCCTTCAGGAGTGACGAAGGCGGCGAGCCGCGGCTGCTCGACGGCCCGGTTCCAGGCCGCGACTCGGCGGGCTCGGCCCTCTTGGCGACCGGCTTCAGTTATGACCCGTCGGTACGGGCCGAGCAGGCGCACTTCCTTCCCGGGCTCATGGACGGCTTCGGCGACATGCGGCGACTCGGTTCCGCCGCCCTCGACCTGTGCCTCGTCGCGGATGGGACCCACGATGCGTACGGGGAACGAGGACTCAACGAGCACGACTTCGCTGCTGGCGCGCTGATCGCGGAGGAGGCCGGCTGCTGGGTCCGGCGCCCGCAGCTGACGAGCCCGCTCGACGGCGGTCCCTCCGATCCGGAGCGGCTTGCGGCGTGGACGTGTGCGGGCGGGATCGAGTTCTCCGGCCGCTTCCCGGTCGAGTGAGCCGCGCCCTGACGGTCCGCGAGGCCACCGAAGCGGATTATGCGGAGATCGCCCGCATCACTCGGGCCGCCTATCTGGGTGCGGGCTATTTCGAGGACGCCA
>NZ_JBQCGQ010000263.1:0-25795 GCF_051955515.1 Sinomonas sp. | reverse complement strand
GCGTCGGGTCGGCTGGTCCTCGAGTCGACCACCTCTGAGTGGAACATGTCGAACTGGCCGGCGGTGTCGGCCCCGACCTCCATCGCCATGCGGATTCCGGCTCCCTTGTTGCGGTGGAGCCCGGGCACGATCGGCTTGATGTCAACGGCATTTTGGCCGATGTAGGCGGTGAGCATCTCGGGATTGCCCTCGAAGCCTCCGGAGGCGATGACGACCGCCTTGGATTTCAGGGTCCGCAGCAGGCCGTCCGCCCCGCGCACGAGGACGCCGTTGACCCTTCCCTCCTCTGAGACGCTGAGCTTGACAGCCTCCGTCTGGTAGAGGATTTCGGCGTTCTCGAACTTCTCGAAGTGGGCCAGGAGATTGTTCACGATCTGGAGGCCGCCGCCGACGGGCCACTTGATGCTCTTGTCCGTCTCATATTCCAAGGCGACGTCGTTCTCCCAGTGCTGGTAGATCTCTACGCCGTGATCCTCGAGATACTTCATCGTCCCGGGGACCTCCCTTTCCAGGGCCAGGCAGTAGTCGAGATCGGCCAGGCCCTTGGAGGTCTCCATCACCTTGTCCTTCCACGCGGCATCGAGGCGGTTGTCCTCGTACACGCGCAGCCAGGCCATGGTCCAGCGGGAGCCACCGGAGCGCTCGCCCTCGGCTCCCACCTCCACGATCGCCACCCGGCCCTGGCGGCCTTCTTCGGCGGCCTTCTCGCAGTAGCTCAGACCGGCAGAGGCACCAGCGAAGCCGCTGCCGATCACAATCAGGTCGTACTCGGACATTTTTCCACCTCATGATCCTTGGAGATGCAGCATGTGCAGTTGAGATCGAATGGCTGAATTTGAGATCGACGGATTGGAGCAGGGACTTACTGCTGCTTCCAGGTAAGGGGATCGCTCGGGTGCTGGAAGAAGGCGTCAAGCTGCTTTCCCGTCAGCCATCCGCCGGTGGGTTCAAGCCAGCCGTCGGCGTTCGGATCGCAATCAGTGCCCAGAGCCTTCTTCGCCTCGTCATAGGTGATGGGCGACACGCTCAGCACGATGGACTGGATCTTCGGCCCCTGCTGCTCCAAGATGCGCACTGCGGTTTCGACGCCGAGGTCTGTCTCACCCTTCGGCGGCCAGATGTTGTAGCCCGTCGTCGCAAAGTCCGGATGATTTACCCAGTAGCATGCCGCGCCGGTTTCCCCACCGATGTTGATCGGAACCACGGGGCGGCCAGACTGCTCGAGCGCTTGGAGGGCCCCGGTCGCGGAGGCAGGCTGAGCGACGATCCCGTCCAACTTCTCGGGGTGGGTAGCGAGGAACTTCTGGACCTCTGTCTTCGTGACGGAGGCAGACCACATGCCGTTCACCGAACCGACGAGCTTGATGCCCGGGTATTGCTTCAGGGCATCTTGGACTCCGGTTTCGAAGTCGATCGCGTTCGTTGCGCCCGGCACTCCTTGGACGTCGAGGACATTGCCCTTGCCGCCGATCTTGTCGAACACCTCCTTGGCGAAGACGCTTCCGGCTTCCCGATAGTTGGTCACGGCGCTGACCGCGTAGGGGGAGTCGACGTGGCCGCTCCAGGCCACGAACGGAACCCCCGTGTTGTAGGCGTACTGGATGGACAGGTTCAGCGCGGTCTTGGCGGAGCAGCAGGCGATGATGATATCGACGCCCTGGTCAGCGAGCTGGCGGATCTGCTGGTTCTGCACGGTGTCGTCACCGCCGGATTGTGCGACCACGATGTTCTTGATCAACCCTGCCTTCTGGTACCGCGGAAGTACCTGCTTCATCAGGTAGTCCATCGCGGTGGTCTGCCAAGAATTGCCGGCATAGGGGCTGCTGTATCCGATCGTCCATGGAGGCGGCCCCTTTGGCTTCCAGCCGTCGAGGTATGGAGGCTGGCCGGTCAGCGCGTCGGAGTTGATGTAGGCCTTCTGGGCTTGGGCCGGCAGGCTGGATAACGCGCTGCCCGACGTGCTGCCGGTCTGGGAACTCCCGGCAAAGTCATTTCCGCCGCAGCCGGTGAGCGCAAGCACGGCAGCCAACGCGGCGCTGAGTGCAAGCAGCCATCGAAACCTTGGCAGCCTCGTCTTACCGGCCTTGTGACGCCAAGGACCGCATTGGTCTTCTTTGACCATCTTCTTCTCCCTAGTGGACGTGGTTCGCTCGGCAGAGAGAAACCGGCGCCTGGCTTTCCAAAAGGCCGCAGGAGACGCCTTAGCAAAACCTCTCTCCAAGACAGTATGGCGATCATACGGTCCTATCGGGATGGTGACAAGGTCCTTTCCTGCCGCAAAGGAGCGCACCGACCAACAGGAGTGCCTGCCCCTCGCCTTCGCCCACGGGAGCGGCAGCGTCTGGCGAAACTGGCCTCCCGTTCAACTCTTGACGTACTGGAATACCGTATGACACTCTTGGCCTAGGTGAACTGGATCACGTTGGCGTCATTGCCAGCGTGGGCAGCCGGTGACAGGTTCCGCTGACTCTTCCGGCAGCGCTGCCAAGGGCCGAGAACCCGGAGGCGCCTGTCCGCTCCCACAACTTTGTGAGGGCTTTTCCACGCTGTGAGCACTAGGAGAACTTGAATGGCGGATGCCACGACGAACTCCCCCTCTCGGTCAGAGCAGACCGCGTCGGCGGGTCAGAATGCAGCAGTAGAAATCACCGGGGTCGCGAAATCCTTCGGAGAGACACGCGCCCTGCGAGGTGCGACGTTTTCGGCCGCTCCCGGAGAAATCCATGCCATCGTCGGCGAGAACGGCAGCGGCAAGAGCACCCTGGCCAAGATGATGTCGGGCATCGTCCTTCCCGACAAGGGTTCCCTGAGCATCAACGGGGGGACCATCGCGAGTCCCGCCGGCGCCTTGCGCTCCGGGGTGGCCGCTGTCTTCCAGGAGGTTCTCGTCGCAGAGGGGGCGAGCATCGCCGACAACGTGTTCATCGGAGCCCAGGCCATCTGGCGCAGGGGAATGTCCCGGAAGGAACAGGCGAGGCGTGCAGCGGAGCTGCTCGAACCGCTCATGGACCATCCGGTAGATCCTTCAGCCCCAGTCGAAACCCTGAGCCTGGCGGATCGGCAGTGGGTGACGATAGCCCGCGCGCTCGCGCGTTCACCGAGGGTCCTAATCTTCGACGAGTCAACCGCCGCACTGGACCTTCCAGGCGCATCACGGCTCTACAGCGAAATGGAGAGGCTCCGTTCCGAGGGCGTCTGCGTCATCATCGTCACACACCGCATTGCGGAACTCACGACGTTTGCTGATCGCGCCACCGTCCTCCGCGACGGCGTCGATGTGGGAGTCCTCAGCGGCGACGAGATCACCGAGAGCCGGCTCATGGAACTCATGACCGGTGTATCCGACGGTGAGGGGCTCGCCGCAGAAAGCCATCGTCGCACCAAGACCGCCCGAGCACAGGACAGCGTGGTTCTCCGCGCTTCACAGCTGGTGCTCTCAGCAGGGGCCCGCCCCTCCGACTTCGAACTTCGAGGAGGCGAGATCGTCGGTTTTGCGGGGTTGGACGGCCAGGGTCAGACTCAGTTCCTGCAGGCCCTGACCGGTGTTGGGAACATCGTCAGCGGGGAAGTGGCCGCCGTCGCCAAGGACGGACAGCGCCATCCGATAACCTCTCTCGCAGCAGCCACCGACGCAAAGATTTCCTACATCTCGGGAGACCGCCGCAAGGAGGGAATCTTCCCGAACCTGAGCATCCTCGAGAACTTCGGCATGCCTCTTTATTGGAAGAACCAGCGGCGCGGCTTTATCGATCGGGCCGCCATCGACGAGAAGTTCAGGGAAATGTCGAATTCTCTCAAGCTGCGGGCCGGAATGGCTTCGGACCCCATTACCTCGCTGAGCGGCGGTAACCAGCAGAAAGTGCTCATCGGACGCGAGCTCGCGAAGAGCCCGCGCATAGTGGCCCTCAACGACCCTGCGCGCGGAGTCGACATCAGCACCAAGCGGGAGCTCTACGCCCAACTGGATGCACTCGCAGGCAAGGGCGCCGGAGTCATCTACCTCTCCACGGAAATCGATGAACTGATCGGCCTCTGTGACCGGGTGGCAGTGTTCCGCGATGGCTCCCTGCTGGGCTGCCTGGCAGGGGAGCAAATAACATCAGAACGAATTCTGGCGGGCATGTTCGGACATCTCGAATCCGAATTCGATGTAGAGAAAGCACTGGTGGAACAGCCATGAAATCTCAAACCGCTTATGGCCGTATCGCCAACCGTATATCGTACGCGTTCGCCTCCTGGGGTCTTCTCCTGGTACTCCTCGCAGTGTGCTCGGTGCGTGCCCCCTATCTATTCAGTGCCAGCGGAATCAGCGGCCTGCTGGTTTCGGCCGTTCCGCTCGTCCTTATCGTTATGGGGCTGACCGTGACAGCGCTCGTCGGAAGCGGGGTTGACCTCTCGGCCGGCCCACTGATGATCTTCGTCAACGTCACCTTGGTCCGGCTCTTCTTCGACCACCTGATCGGCTCCCCCGCCTTAGTCGTCGCCTGGGCGCTGGGCATCGGCGTGCTCATACAGGTCATCCAGGCACTCGTCATCACCGTGGCGAGAGTCGAACCTGTCATCGTGACCCTGAGCGCGTTCTTGGCACTGGCCGGAATCGACCTGGTGATCCTGTCCGAGCCCGAAGGGCAGGCGCCTCGCTGGCTGGCCGAGTGGGGTTCGGGCGGGTCCATCCTTGCTCCGATGACCATCGTGCTGATTGTCGCCGTGGTCGGCTGGTGGGCGTTCACTATGACCCCGCTCTACACCAACCTCCGTCTCGTCGGATCCAACCAGCGGACTGCCTTCGTCAGCGGCGTCCCCGTTACCGCGGTACGTATCATCGCACATGCGGTTTCGGGCCTCTTCATCGGTGCCGGAGGGCTGGCCTACACAGGGCAGATTGCCTCCGGCAACCCCACCCAGGGCGCCACCTACACCTTGGCTGCCATCACCGCCCTCGTTCTGGGTGGCGTCAGCCTGGCCGGAGGCAGGGGAGGCGTCCTCGGAACGATCCCGGGGGCCATCGCGGTCACCCTCATCTCATTCACGCTGACCACATTCTCGCTAGGAACGCTTGCATCATTTGTCGTGCAGCTGTCGTACGGACTCATCTTGGTGCTAGCCCTGCTGATCGGCGTAGTAATTCCCACGCTGTGGCGTAAACGCCGGGAGGTTGAAGCAGCATGACAACCATCGAAACATCTGTCCGCACGGAAAACTCCGGCCGCAGGCGCCTGTCTGGCCAGAAAAACCTGGTCCTGGGCCTCTTGATGCTGGTCCTCCTGCTGGGAGTGGGCGGAACGACCGTGCAGGGGTTCCTATCGGGATCAAACATTCGCTCGATGCTGCTCCTGGGAGCGTTCTTGGGCTTGGCTTCGGTAGGTCAGACCCTTTGCGCGCTCCTCGGAGGACTCGACCTGTCCATCCCATACCTGATCGGTTCGGCCAATATCGGGACTTTGTTCCTCATCAGCTCAGGAATGCCGGCAGGACTCGCCATCACCCTGGTCCTCGTCCTCGGCCTCGTTATCGGAATCCTCAACGGACTCATCAGCCTTCGGCTTCAGAATCAGTCGCTCATCGTCACCCTGGGGGTCGGTTTCGCCACTGTCGGCGCGACCCAGATCCTGACGAGCATCGGCGCCGCCAGCACTGGCGGAACCAGCGGCGTAGTCCCTCAGTGGCTGGCCAACATATCTTCGCTCAACGGGGAAACGCTCGGCCTCCCTGTGCCTCCGATCGTCCTCATATGGCTGGTTATCGCGGCGGGCTTGGTCCTGGCGATGCGCTCCACGTGGTTCGGCCGCAGCACCTACGCTCTCGGAGGAAACCGTTCGGCAGCGCGCCTGATGCTGATTTCGGAGCGCCAGCGGTGGGTTTCGGTCTACGCCCTCAGCGGTCTCTTCTCAGCGGTCACGGGAGTACTCCTTCTGGGGTTCACGGGAGGGGCGTTCGTCCACGTCGGAGATCCCTACCTGTTCCTGACCGTCGCCGCCGTCGCGGTGGGAGGAACGTCTCTCCTGGGAGGGCGGGGCGGCTATGGGAGCACCCTCGTCGGCGTCCTGGTTCTTGTCGTACTTACATCACTGCTGGTCGGCTACGGTCTGGACAACAACGCCCAGCAATTCGTGCTGGGACTGCTCATCGTCCCGCTGGTTGGCTTCTATGCCCGCAATCCGCACCTCCGCCAGCAGATCTAGACAGCGCGAGGCGGAAGGGCTCATCCCGGGGACCGCTTGGATCCACCTGGGCTGACGCGGGAACCGGGTCAACGAGCCGAGGGCTTTATGGCCCATTCGACCGCCTCGGCGGTCCGCGCGGGAACAGGAATGAAAGCCGCCCTGGCAATTAAGAAATAGAGAGAGGAAAAAACTATGGACATTGCAGAGAAGTTCCGTGAATCCGGCAACCCGATGTTCAACGACAACGCCCTGAAGCTCGGCGTCTTCGGCACAAACTGTTCGGGCGCCTGCGCCATCACCACGGCCGAAACCACCTTCGAGCCGACATTCGAGCACAATGTGAAGATCGCGCGTCAGCTAGAGGACGCCGGCTGGGAGTGCATGGTCCCGATCGCTCGCTGGCGAGGCTTCGGAGGCGAGACGAATTTCGGCGGCACCAACATGGACACGTTCACCTGGGCAGCTGCGCTTGCTGCCGTGACGGAGAAGCTCCAGTTCTTCTCAACGACACATATCCCGACGCTGAACCCGATTGTCGCAACAAAGATGGCTACAACCATCGACCATATCGCCAAGGGCCGCTATGGGCTGAATCTCGTGACCGGATGGTTCACCCCAGAAATGGAAATGTTCGGCCGCGAGCAACTCGAGCACGATTCCCGTTACGACTACGCCGACGAGTGGATGGAGATCGTCACCACGCTTTGGAAGCGCAACGGTGTGGATTTCGACGGCCAATACCTCAAAGTCAAAGACGCCTTCAGCGAGCCCAAGCCCTACAACAAGGAGACTGGCCGCCCAGTCCTGATCTGTGCGGGGGCTTCCGGCAAGGGCATGCACTTCACCGCGAAGTATTGCGATTTCAACTTCGGCTTCATGCAGGACATGGAATCGGGTGCAGCTTGGGTGAAGAGGGTGAAGGAACTCGCATTCAGCGAATACGGCCGCGAGCTCGGCACCTTCACCTCCTGCCCTGTGGTTGTGCGGGATACCGAGAAGGAAGCGCGGGACTACTACAACTACTACGTCCACGAAAAAGGCGACCGGGTCGCCTGCGACAACATTGCTGAGGTGCTGCAGGTCCAGTCGCAGAACCACTCACCGGAGATGTACGAGAAGTTCCGGGAGAGATTCATCGCAGGATGGGGCGGTTATCCCATCGTGGGCAACCCGGAGCAGGTGACCGATGCGCTGATCGAATTGCACAAGACCGGGGTCGACGGAGCGCTGCTCACGATGGTCGACTACAACGAAGAACTCCCCTTCTTCAACGAGCGGGTCATGCCACTGCTGAAGGAAGCGGGCCTTCGCAAATAACAACCCGGAGACTCCCTGAGAAGCGGTCCCACTCAAGGCGCGGCCAAAGTCGGGATTTGCTGCATTGACTCCGGCATAAAAGACAATCAGTGCGTCTCTGATGTCCGCCAGGCGAGCGAGTCTGAATGACTCAAAGAAGAATAGCTGTTCAGACTCGCCCTCGCCTCACCAATAGAAAATGAGAGGAAGAAATGTCTGCAATGACTGAAGAAAAGCTGTCCAAAGATGATTTCAAGTTCGCGTTCCGAGGCCATCCAGCAGGCGTCGGAATCGTCACAGCGGACAACGGTGACGGCCCTGTGGCGTTGACTGTGAGCTCCTTGTTCTCGGTCAGCCTGGAACCGCCCACGCTGGTCTTCTCGGCGTCGACGCTGTCTTCGGCCACGCCGACCATTCTGAAGGCCGACACTGTGGTGGTGCACATGGTGGATGCCGATCAGGTGGATCTTGCGAAGCTGGGGGCGACCAGCGGCGTGAACCGCTTCAGCGACGACGTCGAGTGGGGTCGCCTGCCTACGGGCGAGCCCTATTATCCGGCTGCGGCTGTATGGCTGCGGGGTCGGGTGAAGCAGATCGTGCCGGCCGGTGGCTCGAACCTCGTCGTCGTGGAAGCGCTGGAGGCCAAACCGCGTGCTGTCGAGGATCCGGCCGACATCAGCCCTCTTGTGTACCACAACCGTGCCTGGCACGTCATCGGAGACCATTCGAAGATCCCCGACTGAGCGCAACTTTCGGGTCGAGGCGTCCGTCATGCGCTGGATTGGCAGTGGTCCCTGCCCGAGACCCAGGAACCAGATTCTACGCCCGGACCGGCGAGGGCGCCGGCAGCCTCTGGGCGAAGGTGCGGTGTCGCGGGCGACTGTGTAGCACCGGAACAGGTCGGAGCGATCACAAGCTCGGCCTCCGGGGTCTGGCTCCGTCGCTGGCGCCGCGGACGCCGATAATGCCGCTCTCACGCTGCCTAGCCTGGAGAGGACACAACGTCATCCCCGCCGAAGGCGCTTCATCGCTGACGGACTGCCCCCGGGGCGTTCCGTCACCGAGCCAATCGATGCCAGGAGCGCCGCGGCTTATGAAGGAGCCTGCCTTCATAAGCACCAACACACGACCCTTTGAACGATGGAGGAAGAATGGGCAGCGAAATTTATCAACAGGGGATGCAGATCCGACGAGAAGTACTCGGCGACGAGCACGTCGGAAGATCCATGAACAATTCCACCGAATTCTCTCGACCCATACAGGATCTGGTGACTGAATACTGCTGGGGAACGGTGTGGTCTCGCCCCGGGCTCGAACGAAAAACCCGGAGTCTGATCAACCTCGCCATGCTTACCGCACTCAACCGCTCTCACGAGCTGGCAGTACATGTCCGTGGAGCAGCGAACAACGGATGCACGGACAAAGAGATCCAGGAAGTCCTGATCCAGGCCGCCATTTATGCCGGAGTTCCCGCAGCCTTGGAATCGTTCCGCATCGCAGAGGCGACGCTTAGGGAGGTACGGGTCGATGTCTAGGCCCATACAGAAGGTTGCCTTCATCGGCCTGGGGAAAATGGGCGGACCCATGGCCTCTAGGCTGGCTGCCAGAGGATACCGGGTGCAGGGGTCCGACGTCTCCCCAGAAGCACTGGACCAACTGCGGAAGGCTGGCGGTGCGCCCGCCGACAGCCCCGCTTCCGCCGTCGCCGATGCCGATGCCGTCATCCTCATGCTGCCGACCTCCGATATCGTTGAGTCCGTCATCCTCTCGGACGACCTGTTGGACGCACTCCCCGTCGGCGCCCTCATCATCGACATGGGCTCCTCCGAACCGCTGCGCACACTCGCGCTGGCCGAAAGACTGGCGTCCCACCAGCACCCTCTTATTGACGCTCCCGTTTCAGGCGGAGTGAGGGGAGCCGAGCAGGGGACGCTGACCATCATGGTCGGTGGCGCCGAGGAGGCGATGGAAAGGGCACAACCTCTCCTGGAGATCCTGGGCAAACCGACTCATGTGGGACCAACGGGAGCCGGGCACGCGCTCAAAGCGCTGAACAACCTGCTCTCTGCCGCGCATCTCTGGATCACCAGCGAGGCCATGCTTGTCGGAGAGAGATTCGGCATCGATCCCAAGGTCATGCTCGACGCCATCAACGGCTCCAGCGGGCGTAGCGGCTCTACCGAAAACAAATGGCCAAACTTCATCCTTCCGGAAACGTACAACTCCGGATTCGCCCTCGGACTCATGGTCAAAGACATGAGCATAGCCGTCGCCCTCGCCAACTCCCTCGGACTCCCCAGCCCTCTGGGGCAGGAATCCCTCAGACTGTGGAAACAGGCCCAAAGCGAGCTGCCTCCGAATGCGGACCACACCGAAATAGTCAAGTGGCTGCGCATCCATCACCGCTGACTTATGCCACTTCGGAGGACCGCTTTATCGCGGGACAGAGAGTCCCTTGTCAAGGAATTCCAGGAGCTCCCAATCTCCGGCCCCCCTCGACGGTGACCCCGCGGCTCCAGTCTGCAACGGCATCCCCCGAGAGATCGGCCATTGAAAAGAAGAAGTCCTGACCCAAGGAAAGAGCGCCGTGTCCTTCCCCACTGCAACCCCGCCCGTCCAGCCAGCCGTTTCGATAGCCGATGAGGAGATCTTCGCCGCGCACGAGGGTGGGAAGCTCTCGGTGGCCGTGGACCGGCCGCTCGCGTCGAAACGGGACCTCTCGATCGCGTACACCCCTGGGGTGGCCCAGGTGTCCCGCGCGATCGCGGCCGATCCGGATTTGGCCCGCACGCACACGTGGGCCTCACGGCTCGTGGCCGTGGTCTCCGACGGGACCGCGGTGCTGGGCCTGGGCAACATCGGCCCGGCCGCGTCGCTGCCGGTGATGGAGGGCAAGAGCGCCCTGTTCAAGACCTTCGGCGGCCTGGACTCGATCCCGATCGTGCTGAACACGACCGACGTGGACGAGATCATCGAAACCCTGGTCCGGATCGCGCCGTCCTTCGGGGCCGTGAACCTCGAGGACATCGCCGCGCCGCGCTGCTTCGAGCTCGAGCGGCGCCTGATCGAGGCCCTGGACATGCCCGTGATGCACGACGACCAGCACGGCACCGCCGTCGTGGCCCTCGCGGCCCTGGAGAACGCGGCGAAGGTCGTGGGCAAGGACCTTCCCTCGCTGCGTGTGGTGATCGCCGGGGCCGGGGCCGCAGGCATCGCGGTCGCGGAGATCCTCCTCACCGCCGGGGTGCGCGACGTCGTCCTGCTGGACTCGAAGGGCGCCCTGCACACCGGAAGGGGCGAGCTGAGCGGGATGAAGGCGGAGTTCGCGGCCCGGACCAACCCGCGCCGCGTCGCAGGCGGCACTGCCGAGGCGCTCGTAGGCGCGGACGTGTTCATCGGCGTCTCGTCTTCGACCGTGCCGGAGGAGCACATCGCGGCGATGGCCGAGGGCTCGATCGTGTTCGCCCTGTCCAACCCGGACCCCGAGGTCGCCCCCGACGTCGCCCGCCGGCACGCGGCCGTCGTCGCCACCGGCCGCAGCGACTACCCGAACCAGATCAACAACGTCCTCGCGTTCCCCGGCATCTTCCGCGGCGCCCTCGACGCCGGCGCCCGCCGCATCACCCCCGCGATGAAGCTCGCCGCCGCCCGCGCGATCGCCGCCCTCGCCCAGGACAAGCTCTCCGCCGACTACATCGTCCCCAGCCCCCTCGACCCCCGCGTCGCCCCCGCCGTCACCGCCGCGGTGGCCGCCGCCGTCGTCCCTGGGGAGTAGGACCGAGGATTGTCTGCTGGGAACGTTGTCGAGCTCGCTAAGCGCGATTCAGCGGCGGCCCATTACGCGGCCGCAATGTCGGGCGCCGTGAGCTCGCGCAAGATGCTCCGGTGCTCGGCGGGGCCATTGGACTAATGAAGGTGGCCTCGTGGGGCCGCCGCGGAAGGCATTCATCGGCTGAAGCGTCTACTAGCGACTAGCTTGGAGGCACAGCCGAAGCGCTCGGCGCAGCTCGTCCATTCGTTGGCAGCCGCTAACCTTCCTCGCCCTCCGCGACGAGCGCCTCGAGGATCTCGATACTCGCCTAACCAAGCAGGCCCCTACTTCGCCACCGGAAATCCCAGGGGATGGAGAAGATTAGAGATGTCCGTTGTCAGTGAAGCGATCTAGGGGGCGCTGCCGCGCTGAGAGTCGGGAGTATCGTGCGTGATCACCGCTTGTCGGCGCTGTTCTCGTTGTGCACCTCGTCGATTTTACCGACCGCGGGAGTTCGTGAACCGGCTCTGACCTGCGACAACACGTAGCTTACATGTCCGTATCGTCCGGCAGGTATGCAGGGCAGATTTGGCAACAGGGGTAGCAGAAATCGCTACCCCTGTTGCTCCTACTACTGCCGCAGCGGGGTCACTGTCACCAGGGCTCGAAGAGGGCTTCGCCGTCGCTGCCGCCGAGGAGGAAGATGTGGCGATTGATGTCCTCGCGCAGCTGCGTGATGTCGTAGGCCGGGTCGTTGATGAACCGCCCGAAGGACGGGGAGAGCGCCTGTTGGTCCGCCTCGATCCAGTCGGCGAGGAGCTGGAGGAGTTCGGCCAGTTCGGTCCCGTCTCCGGCGTCCAGGCTCATGCGGGGCATCAGTTGCCTTCCTTCCGGTGGGCTCTCGCGTGCGCGGCGGTGGCCGCTGCTTCCTCAGTCGTGCTGTCGAGGATCCGGGCTTCCAGATCGGCGATGCGGCGGTCCTGGAAGCGCAGGTTGGAGCGGGCGGCCTTGAGCCGCTCGTCGAGGGTGCGGTTCTCGGCGGTCAGCTGGCGGACGCGCTGTTTGAGGGTGGTGTTCTCGGTGGTGATCCGCTGGAGGGCTTCCTCGGTCCACTCGGCCTGCAGGTCGCGGATCTGGCCGAGGAGTTCGCCGATGCGGGTGCGCTGGGTGAGGATCTCGGCCTGGGCGGCCTTGAGGGCCTCCTCGGCGTTCAGGGCGCGTTCGCGCCAGGTCGCCTCGCGTTCGCTGTCCAGGGCGGCGAGCGTCTGGGATCGGCGTTCGCCTGCCTCGGCCATTGCCGTGTCGACGGATGTCCTGGCCTCGGGGTTGTCGTAGAGGAAGGTGCGCGAGACATCGGCCCGGCGGGCGACGGCGGCGACGCTGATCCGGGCCTTCTCGCGCCGGAGCCGGGCGATGGCCTGGTGGACCCGCTGGAGGGCGGTTTCGGTCTTGCGGCGGCGGGCGGCCTGGGCCGCTGCGGTGCGGGGCCCAGGTGCGGCGGCGGTTGTCATGCGACGTCCTGTTCGGGGTCGGTGTCCTCGGTCGTGCACTCGTTGTGCTCGCTCTCTTTGTCGTTGCCGGCGTCGGCGAGGTCGGTGGCGCGGAACGCGGTGGACCAGACGCGGTGGAAGTAGTCCTGGGGTTTGCGCAGGTCCAGGGCGAGGGCGTCGTCGAGGAGGCCGAGGCCAGCCAGGGCCTTCTCCAGTCCGTCGATGGCGCGGGCGGTGGGCTCGAAGTGGCGGTGGAGGTAGTCGGCGGTGGCGTCGTCCGGGGCGCCTTCGGCCAGCAGCCGCCACTGCTCGCGCTTGCGCCGCCAGTAGAGCAGGTCGGCGCCGGAGAGGACGAACTTGTCGCAGTTGTGGCAGTCCAGGTTCCAGGGGCAGGTGCCGCCGTCGACGACGGGCTGGAAGGTGCAGAACCCGCCCTCTGCCGGGGTGCTGCGGCGCGCCAGGTCGATCGCCAGGGCCTGTGCCTGCTGGCGGGTGAGAGGGGTGGCGTCCCCGGCCAGGAGCTCTCCGGGCTGGGCTGTGCCGGGACCGGCGACCCAGACGTGCTGGAGCACGTCCTCCAGGTCGGTGCTGGTCAGGTGGACGTAGTGCTCGGCCATCCTGTCGCTGACCTGCCCGAGGTATCGGCGGATGTGGGTCAGGGTGGCGCCGTGGCGCAGCAGGCTGGTGGCCAGGGTATGGCGGGCCTGGTGGGGGACGTAGTGGCCGAGGTCCATGGCGTCCACCCAGGGCCGGAACCGGCTGTAGAACCACTGGTGGGTCAGCGATGCCGTCCCGTCGTGGCTGCGGTAAGTCGTGGGGAACAGGGCCAGCTCGGCGCGCTGGGCACCGGTGGGCCGGTAGCCGTAGCGGGCGGTGAAGCGGTCCAGGGTCTTTCGCTGGCGTTCGGCGAGGATCCGGTAGAGGCGCTCGGGGATGCGGATCGCGGCGTCGTAGTTGCCGACCTTGGTCTGGTCGTGCCAGAACATCGCCAGGCCGCCGTAGCGGCCGATGCAGTCCCAGCGGGCGTTGATCACCTCGCCGATGCGCCGGCCGGTGATCACGGTGGTCTCCCAGATGTCGCGCATGCCGTTGTCGCTGGCATCGTAGGTCGCGGCGAGCTCGGCAAGGTTCGCCTCCTCGGCCAGGGCCCGGGCGACCTGGTCCGGGAAGGGCCGACGCGCCGTGCGGCCGGTCGCGGCGCCGGCGCTCGGGAAGACGATGATGAACTCCCGGTCCAGGCCCAGCCGTTCGGCGGCGCCGTTGTCCAGGGCCTCGCGCATCAGCTTGCGGGCGGCGTTGAACACCACCGACCGGGTGACGGTGGTAACGATGCTCGCCGTCCCGTCCATCCGTTTGACGGCGAGTGAGGGGAGCCCTTCGCGTTCGCGGCGGCGCTGGTCGGCGACGAACCGCCGGGCATGCCCTTCCCGCAGGAGTGCCGGGTCGTGACCACCGCCGGGAGCGTCGAGTTCCAGGAAGGCTCCCAGCTCGACGGCGGCCCGGCGCAGGTCGTCGACCGGGCTGGCCGTGCGCGGGCAGCGCGGGGACCGCAGCAGGTCCGCCAGGTGCTCCCACGTCAGGTCCCGAAGCCAGCGCTGCGGGATGCCAGTCAGGTCAACGTGGCTCAAGCGTTGTGGGAACAGCACCCCGAAGTGCTCGGTCTCCAGGAACCCGGCGTCCTTGGCCTGCTCGGGGGTGAAGTAGACCAGCCGCAGCTCGTGCAGGATCTCCTTGGCGATCGCGGCGGAACCGCCGGCTGCGAGTTCAAAGTCGAAGTCGACCAGCGAGTCCACCTCGAGCTTGCGGCAGATGGCCACCAGTGACCGGATGCGGCCGATGTCCCAGCGGCTGGGCCGGGTCCGGCGGGTGTGGACGAACAGCCCCCACTGGATCTCGGCCCGCACCAGGGGCCGCAGTCCCCGCAGGTTGATCTGCCCCGGCCACGGCTGCGCGGGAGCGGTAGCGCACCAGTGGCGGAACGCAGCCCGGTCTGCGTACCCGATCGGCACCGCCTTGCCGAACCTCTCGTACTGCTGCCACCAGCTGGACGTGATCGCGGCGTCGCCGGGCTGGCCATCGCGGCGGTAGCGGCTGCCGTGCCACGCGCACAGCCCCAGAGGGGAGTCGGCCAGGTTCGGGCAGACGAGCACGCCGCAGCGTCCGTAGCCGGGGCAGGCCTGTTCGCCGCTGACCCAGGCGGCGAAGGAGTCGCCGTCATCGCCCTCGGCCCGGCGCGCGGCCCAGCGGCTCACGTGCCGTAGGCACAGTCCTCGGTCGTTGCCGGCCGCAGGGCGCTCGGGGCAGATCCGGCAGATGGTCTCTTCCGTTCCGACGCGTCGGTCCAGCCCCTGCGCGGCGGCGATGAAGGCGGCCCTGCCCACGCCGTGCTCGCTGTCTTTGGCCCAGTGACGCTGGTGCTCCGTGCACAGGTCCGAGCCGCCCGTGCGGGTGCGTTCGCATCCCTGGACCACGCACTCCCACCGGTAGATCGCGTGGCCACGCGGGATCGCGATGATGTCCGGCCGGAAGACCGGGTCGAACGACGGGCCGGCAATCAGCGTGGTCAGGATCTCCAGCCGGTCGCGGCCGAGGCGGTCAGCACGCTCGGCGAACAGGGGTCGGAGGTACTCCTGCCGCCGCATCACGCCTCGCCCCAGACCGCACGAAGCGCGGCGTCGAACGCCGGGTCGTGGACGTCGACGTGGCCGTAGACCTCCTCGACCATCGCCGCCGAGGCCCAGCCGCCCGCATCACGGGCGATCAGCAGGTTCCCGTCCGCGGCGTCCAGGACAGCCGAGGTGAACGAGTGCCGGAAGGCGTGGGGCCTAACGTGCCCCAGGCCGGCGCGTTTCCCGGCCCGGCCGAGCATCCTCCGGGCCCCCACCGGCGACCACGGCTGGCCGGCGTCGGCGCCGTGCAGCTGGACCAGGAGCATGCCGTGCCCGCCGCCGCGGGGGTACTCGGCGGTGACGTACTCGAAGTAGGCGTGCACCATCGCCGGGCTGGCCCGCTTGATCAGCCCGCCGGTCACGACGCCGTGCTCGAGGTGCCAGGGATGCTTGGTCTTCGCCTGGGCCCGGTTGGGGTTTCCCCGACGGTGGCACACGTGCAGGTGCGGGGTGCGGCACTGGCCGCAGGCCGCGTTCTCGCGCAGGTGCAGGTCGACCAGGTGCAGCCCGCACAGTTCGCCGATCCGCAGGCCGCCGTCCGCGAGCCAGGTCACCACCAGCCGGTCCCGGGCCGCGTTCACGGTGGCCAGCAGCTTCTCCCTCGCCCCGTCCGGGAGCATCTTCGGATGCCGGCGGTGCGGCCCCGGGGGCGCGAGCGGGTTGGCCGGCAGCGGTGACTTCACGTGCCCGAGGAAGGAGCGGCGCCGGTGCGCCCGCGAGGGCAGCCGGGACGTGTCCAGCTTCCTGCCGAGCTCCCCGTTGACGCCGAGGGAGGACTGGTGCAGGTAGAAGCCCTTCAGGCAGGCCGCCGCGGTGGACAGGGCCGAGCGTCCGTAGGGGCGCTTGCCGACCCTCCACGGTTCGCCCAGCGGCATGCGGACCTCGGCGCCGACGATGCCCATGTAGCGCTCGAGGTCCCGCAGCCGGACCGTGTCGAAGGCCAGGCACTCGCGCTCCAGCCATCGCAGGTGGTCCACGAGGTAGTACGCGTAGGTCTTCTGCGTCCCGGAGCCCTCATGCTGCCGCAGGAACCGGTCCGCCTCCCCATGGACTGTTCCCTCGGGCCACACGATCGTCCACGACCGCTGCCCGTCCTTCCGATCGATCTGCTGGACCCTCAGGTCCCCGACCACCACACTCCGTACCACTTCGACCTCCGTACCGACGCCAGGACATGACGAACGTCCCGGTCCCGGTCGGTAAACGGGTCCGTGACGATCGTGTCACAGGCTCGAACGGACGTCGCGAACAGCACAAATCACGGTCGGTAAAGTCCACGATCACCAGCGATGTCCCGAGGGTGCGCAGCACGCCCACGACGTGCTCGGTGACCGTCGGCGTGGTGGCGCGCCGGAGCATCGGGAGGCCGAGCCAGCTCGCGAAGGCCTGCATGAGCATCCTCGGCGTGGTCGCCGGGGGGACCACGGCATAGACGACCGGGGCGAAGGCCCCGTCCTCCGCGCGCCCCAGGCGCCGGCGTTCGGCCTTCTCGTGGCGTCTGCCGATCAGCAGCGCTGCGGTGGACTTGCCCATTCCGGCTGCCCCGGAGACCGCCAGGCCCCTGCGCGCGGTGGCGGTGGTGGCGGCGTTGCGGGCGAGGATGATGCCGGTCTGCCGGGAGAGGGCCTGGGTGTCCGTGGTCTCCAGGACGGTGTCGGCTGCCAGCCAGGCGAAGCGCTCCCGGTCGTGGGCGTCCTTCCCCCGGGGGGAGAGGGCTGCGAGCTCCTTGCGGGAAAGCCGTTCCGGTTCGGCCGGGGCATGGTCGACGAACTGGCGCCAGGCGGCCAGGGAGTCGGGGGACGCGATGGGTCAGTCCTCCAGGAGGTCGATGCGGCGGGCATGGCGGCGCCGGCGGGGACTGGCGGGCGCGGCCGCAGTCTCGGCGGCGGGCCCGGATTCGGGCTCGGGCTCTTCGGGGACGGCGGCCAGGCGCAGCGGCGGGGCCGGATCCGGGACCGCGGGCGCGGCGGCGCTGGCTCGTCTGGCGGCCTGGGCCTCGGCACGTCCTGCCGGGGCGGTCATGATGCGGTTGACCTCGGCGAGCAGGTCCCTGCCCGGGACGGTCTCGTACCGTCGGCCGATGGCCTTCTTCGCGGCCGTGAGCACGTCCAGGGAGAACGGGCCGACGAGGTGGCGGGCAAGGGACCATTCGGCCTCGATCCACCGGCCTTTCCGGTGGTCGCGGACGTGGATCGACTGGAGCCGGTAGGGGTCGTAGCGGATCTCCCAGCGTCCGTTCGCCGGGGAGGGGAGCCCGGAGGCGACTCCCCGGTATTCGTGCAGGGCGGGGGCGTCGTAGTGGAGCCCGTTGAAGTTGATCCCGTAGGGCTGGATCGAGCGCCAGTCGACCGGGAGCAGGGCGATGTAGTCCTCCCGGGTCAGCGTCACGGGGATCTGGGGCGCGACGCCGGCCAGGGCCGCGAAGGCCTCGTTCGGGGTCAGGTCCTTCTTCGGCATCGCCGGGTGCCGCAGGCCCGGGTGCGGGCGGTTCTGCCACACGGCGACCAGCCACCACTCCAGCAGGTTCTGCACCTCGGCGAGCGTGAACCGTGCCTCGGCGGCCGGGTCCTTGCCCCGGCGGACCACGTTCGGGCCGGTGTAGCCGGCAAGGTACTGGGTGAACCCGGTGTTCACGCCGGCGAAGAACCTCTCCATGTGCGGCTTGTCCGTCGGGGTCCGCGGGGAGGCCTTGACGAGGCTGATCTGGAGCCGCTCGCACGCCGCCGTGAAGGTGGAGCCGACGAAGACCTTGCCCCGGTCGACCGTGATCGACTCCGGCACGATGACCGGCTTCGCCGCGATGCCCGAGCGGACCTCCTCGTCGCCGGGGAGCATGCCCTGGGGCAGCACCGAGCGGGAGTAGGCCAGCGAGGCGTCCCATCCGGGCTGCATCGGAAGCGGCGTCATCGCGCGGGCCAGCAGCAGCGCCGCGTCCACGGCCTTGGTCGCCACAGGGCGCAGGATCGCCGCCAGCGGAGTCCTCGTGGCAACGTCCAGGGCGACGGTCAGGTCGGCCCGCCCCGCGGCCCCGTCCGGGCAGATGACCATCAGGTCCAAAGGGGTGGAGTCGATCTCGACCAGCTCCCCGGGCCGGGCCGGCGCCTGCCCGCCCCAGGACCGGTCCGGGCGGTTGGCCTGGGTCCTGCGGGTGGTGGGGTTGCCGAAGGGCTGGCGGGAGCCCTCGATCCTCTTCAGGATGCGGTACATGGTGGGCGCCGAGGGAAGTTCCAGGCCCTGCTGCCGGGCGATCGACTGGACGCGGTTGATGGCCCTGGCCCGGGTGCCGGTGGAGAGGTTCTTCTGCCCGCCGACCTCGGCCTCGAGCAGGGCCATCACTCTGGCGTCCGTGCGGCCCGAGACGCTGCCCGCCCTGGTCAGGCGGCCATCGACCAGTCCGGCGACGCCGTCCCTTCGGTAGGCGGCGATGTGCCGGAACAGGGTGCGCTCGCCCATCGGCGTCCCGGCCGCCGAGAGTTCGGCCAGCTTCGCCTCGATCCGGTCCTGGAGGCCGTTCCCGGGATCGTACTCGGGCGCGGGGACAGTCTCCGGCTCCGCCTCCGGGGGGATGCCGTAGAGCACCTCGTGCACATGCCGGTGCAGGCGCTCGACCCGGGCACGCGTGCGGGCATCGAGGGCCTCCAGCGCCGCTGCCCCCTCGAGCGAGGGAAGCCTGTCGGGGGAGTCGGGCAGGAACGAATCGTCCGAGAGGAGCTCCGCGACGGGCACGCGGCGGATGCGGTTCGTGGCCATGTTCTTCAGCGCGAGCTCCGCGCCGTCCTGGGCCACGACCTGCCAGGAGGCCCCGTCGAACTGGATGAAGTCGAACAGCCGCACGGACCTCATGACACCGCCTCCAACGGCACATCGTCGGCGCGCTGCGGGGCCGGTGCCATGAGGGATTCCGTCGACAGCGGCTCGTCCAGATCCACTCCGAGCATCCCGGCATGGGCCAGGTGCAGCACCTGCGCCTGGACCGCCGAGGCGTCCGCCTCCAGGGCCCTGGCTGCGCGCCGCACACCGGACGCCATGGACGTCCCGGGGCGGCCGAATGCCTCCATGATCGCCTCCACGCCGGCGGGATCGGGGGCGTAGCGGTCCTGCCGGTACCCGGAGAGCCAGCGCAGGTTCGATGCCCGCGGTTCTGCCGTCCCGGTGAAGACCTCGTAGCCCCAGCCGGCCTCCTCGCACACCCTGCGGGTCAGCTCGAACTGCCGCTGGGCGGGGCCGATGCGGTCGGGGTGCCGCACGTCCACCACACGTCCGCCGCCGTCGCGGAGCCGAAGGAAGAAGTCGGGCACATGCCCGCGCACGCCGTCGGTTCCCCTGGGCCACAGCAGGGCCAAAGGCTGCGAGGCGATCCCGACCACCGCGCTGTCATGGTCCGCCCGCATCAGGAAGTCGCGCTCCAGCAGGCTCTCGAAGCCCACATGCGCGCGCACCGTGCTGGACCACCACGAGCCCTCGTAGTTCCGCTTGCCCGGCCAGGAGAAGAACAGCCTGACCGGAGACGCCGACTCGACAACGAGGTCCGCCAGACCTGCCGACACCGGCCGGTCCATCACCTCGTCGCCGAAGCGCACGAGCACACGGGCAGCATCCGTCAGATTCACGGGCAACGATCTCAGGCCACCGCGCACATTCACGCTGCCACATTAACTGAGAAGAACCCCGTGAACCCGTAGGCTGCCATGTCTTCTGAGAAAACTGCCAACTCGACTGAGAACGGACATCGTATTCGCATCTGCTGCGAACATGTCATCCTTTAATTGACATAATCACGATTATCGGCGTTCGTTCCTGTGTCTTTTCTGTAGCTTCTAAGATGCAGAAGCATGCCCTCGATGTTGCTCTCGGGCCGCCCGCGTGGAACGATAGGGCCCATGGAGGCAGCAGCGCGCAACGACATCTACCTGGACGCGACCCGGATGAACTTCCACGACCTCGTCAGGGAGCTCAACGAGAACGTCGGCGCCACGGTCGTCCAGACCATGGCGGGCGTGAAGACGCGGACGTCCCCATACAAGTGGGCCAAGCCGGACGGTCCGGTGCCCGGGCCCGAGGTCGAATCGCGGCTCCGGCTCGGCTACCGGGTGTGGAAGACCCTTGCCTCCGCCGAGGGGCGCAACGTCGCCCTGGCGTGGCTGATGGGCTCCAACCCCCGCCTCGACGAGGACCTGCCGGTGCTCTACATCCAGCAGCAGCGCACCCGCGAGGTCATCGGAGCCGCCGAGGCCTTCGTCGACGACACCTACGCCGCGTGAGCGCGGCCGCCGCCGAGCGCACCTGCACCAGCACCGGGCTCCGTCTCGTCGCCGCGGGCGGCGAGACGGCGTTCCGGGTCGCCAAGGACCGCCATGGGGCGCTGTCCGTGCTGCCCAACGCCCACGTCGGGCCGCTGCCCATCGGAACGGATCCGTCCGTCGGCGACCGCCGGGGACGCTTCGACACCGTCGGGTCCACCGTCTACCTCGCCGACTCGCGCCGCTGCGCGTACGCCGAAGTCCTGATCGGCTTCCGCCAGAAGCGCGCGGCGATCGCCAAGGTGGCCGAGTCGATCGGCTGGGACGTCGAGGAGTACATTCAGCACGTCGTCTCGGACGCCCGCGCCAACGGTGTCGATGTCCCCTGGGCGGTGTCGGTCGACTGGCAGATGGAGCGCTCGATCTACCAGATCCGCCTCCCACGCAGTGGATGGTGGGTCCACATCGACCACGCGGACACCCTGTCCTCGCTCGAGTCGCTGGCGCCGACCACCCCTGGCCTCACCGCCAGGCTCCAGCTCCTTACAGCCGGGGACCTCACCGGCGAAGACCGCTCGCTCACAACCCTCCTCGCCCACCTCATCCGGGAGCAGAGCCTGGACGACGGGTCCCAGCCGCTCGGGATCACGTACACCTCGAAGACCCTCATGGGAAGATGCTGGGCCTACTGGGACAGACGAAGCGACCTCGGGCTTCCCCCCGGAGGCGACGACCTCCACCAGCTCGCGTCCGAGAACCTCGGCCCCGATCCGGAATTCGCCTCCGTCGCGGCCCACTACAGCCTCCCGCTGCTGCGCTGCCGAAGCTGACCAAGGAACTGCAGTGCTAGACCGATCCAGCGAGTCCTTGGAAGGGTCGATACCAGCACATGCGCACCCTAGGGACCATCCGTCGGCTCACCACGGCGGCCTGGGAAGAGGCCTCCAATCGGCGGCCTGGCACACCGTCAACACGGCCTCGACATAAGCGCCTGCTGGCTCGACCACCCAACCGCCCGCCACCAGAAGAGAGTGCTGGTGGTGCTGTCAAGCAGCTGCGCACTCCCTACCGGGCATGCATTCCGGTGCCGCCGCGTCGCGTGATGCACAGGGGAGCAATCCTGAAGAGGAAGAGCGAGAACAAGCTCGAGCAACGACTGTTAAACGCGGTTCAGGCCGAGGCGCTCGCCTTTGACACTGAGAGCGTTCCGTCAGCCGCGTCTGCGCGCACGAGGAAGTGGTTTGAGATTCGCCTCATCCAGTGCTTGCGCATCGTCAGCGGTAATGACCGTGACGAGATGAGACATGAGCCAGAGCATGCGAAGTGCTGTCTGCGCCATGAGCACAAGACTCGCTTCGAAGAGCCAGGGCGCAAGCCAGGTTCCCTGCATGACAGGCGCGATCCCTGCACAAATAGCCAATCCGGCCGCCGCGAAGCCGCTACCCATGAGCGACATCCAGGAGGCCCTAAGAGTGGCGCCCGAGCGAGTGCGAAATACGCGCAAAGCCGTGCCTTGGCCGGACAGACCGAAAACCACCACAACACCGACAAAACCCGCGATCAAGGCCGCCGCGCCGGCGCCGCCAAGATAAAGGGCGAGCGACTCCGCGTATTCAGTGCGGATCAATCCCGACCAGACGTT
The DNA here is from genome assembly GCF_051955515.1 of Sinomonas sp. GTDB lineage: Bacteria > Actinomycetota > Actinomycetes > Actinomycetales > Micrococcaceae > Sinomonas. The sequence goes on along the minus strand of NZ_JBQCGQ010000263.1, from coordinate 3,543 downwards.
GGGCATCCAGCCAAACACGGTGACCACGGCGTGAGCTGCAACCAGAGCTAGGCTCCCCCACAGGGTGCCGACCGGGTGATCGGCAGTCCACGCTCTCATCCTCTTCACGGCTGTCATCGTACGGTCGCCCCTGTGACATTCCTAGAAATCGTTGTGCGTATACCGGAGGATGGCGTGTTTCAGCGCTAGGAGCACCGACTCTCGTGTCGGCACGTCCCCGTCGAGGTCCACCTGCTCCTTCATAGTGATCTTGTTGTAGATGAAGTCAACAGGCCGACGGTCGAAGCCACCGCTCTCGGTTGGGAACATCAACGTGGCACGGGCTGTGCGCCGGTCGGTGTGGCTCTGAAGGTAGCGTTCGAGGTCGTCCTTCAGGGCGTGGGCAGATTCGGTATCTGGGCGGGTGCGTCCGAAGCTGAGCTGCAGATCAATGGTCAAGCCAGCTGCCAGATTGCTTGCCTCCCGAACTGCCGAAGCGATCGTGCCGGCGTCTGAGGAAACGCCATGAAGGGAATCGGAGGTCGTCTGGATATGGAGCTTGGCCACTCCGGACGACTTTCGCAGAGCGTCAAGCCCGTCGACGCCGACGACTGGCTGCAGTTCAAGGACCGACCCGTCGGCGCTTGGGGGGTAGATGTGGTTCAGCCATTGGCAGATGGCGCCCCAGCTGGCGCCTCCCGAAGAACGCATGAAAGCCGCGACGTTCGTCTCACCGACCGCTGCTCCGTAGGCAGGTTCGAACACTCCGTTGACCTCAACGCCATCGGCAATTGGCACGTAGCCGGAGACTGTGCGTGTATGTGGTCGATCCATCGCCGAACGGCTCTTCGCCAGGTAGAACGCATCCAGACCGGTCCGCGCGTCTCGGAATGCTTCCCCCCGGAGCTCCTGTCCCATGTAGGGAGCTGTCCGGTCATCTTCCGAGAGCCTCTGACAGTCTTCGACAAGCTGGCGCCAGAATCCCGGTTGGAGACCTTCGATGACGTCACCCGGCTTCCTGAGGACGACCCGCATAAAGTGGACTGTCTTATTCGAACTCACAATTCTCCCTCAAATGCCGTGATTGTATCCCGGAAGCCAACCTCTTCGGCGCCCGCACGGCTACCGGCGCCTAGCGGCTGAGCTGCTGTTCGCGGCCATTACCGGGGATGCTCCGGCCCTTCCGGGCCTTGGCAGCAGTCCTGGTGCGCACGGCCTCGGCGGGGGGCGCGGCCTGGGAGATGTCGGCGAGCATGCGCGCCTGGACGAGTTCGGGCGGGACGCCGGCGCCCTCCATGGCGGCGGCGGTCTCGGCGCGGCGTTCGGCGCTGTCGTACGCGGCCTCACCGAGGCCCCGAGTGACGGCTTCGGCGTCGAGGGATTCCCCTGCGGCGGACGTCGGATCTGCACCGTGCTCGGGGTCGGCTTCGGCGCTCGTCCGGGCCTGTTCGGCGTCCCGCTGGGCGCGGTTGGCCTCGGCGTTCAGCCGCGCGGCCTCGGCCCGTTCCTGTTCCTCCTCCTGCCGCTCCTGACCTGCTCCGCTGCGTTCGGCCTCGTACTGGGCCAGCTTGGCCGCCACGGCTGCCGGGTCGGCCGAGAGCGCGTCGACGTCGATCCCGTACCGCTGGCGGAGTTCGGTGCGCATGCGCGCCTCAGCACTAGCGGCCTCGGGGGCGTAGTCCCGCCAGGCGAGGGCGGTGGCGTAGGTGCGCCCGATCTCGTCCGGGCGGGCACGGTCCCACCAGTCGGGGCGGCCCACCGGGGCGAGCCCGGCGACAGCCGTGGCGCGTTCGGCGTCGAAGCGGCTGCGTGCCTCGCGGGCCTGCTGCCCGGTGGCTGTCTCGAGGACGCGGAGGCGCTGGGCGTGGATGCGGGCGAGGAATTCGCCCAGCTGCGAGGCTGCCGTGAGGGCGACGTTGAACGCGCCGAGGAGCGGTTCTTCGAGTCCTTCGTCGTGCACCATGGGTTCCCCTCTTCTTCCTATCGTTCGGGCCCGGTGTCCCGGGCCCTTCCCGGACTGTGCTGGCGGCGGCGCTGGGAGGCTGCCGCAGCGCTGTCGGTGCGGGGTTCGATCCTGTTCGGGATCGGGGACCCGGGGCCGGTGGGCTGGGTGGCGGCGAGCTTCCGGCGGAGCCGCTCGAGCTCGGGGGAGAGCTCGCTGGGTGCGGTGGCGACGGCGGTCCCGCCGGCCCCTGTGTGCTGGCTGGCGGTTGCTTTCGCGTGCGCGCTGAGGCGGGCGTGGATGTCCTTGAGCCCGGTGTAGGCAGTGTCCCGGATGGCCGTGGCCTGGCGGAGCTGGTCGGTGGCGCGGGCGACGTCGTGGACGGCCTGGGCCAGGGCGAGGAGCTGGCGCAGGAGCGCGGCCTGCGCAACCGGGCCGCGGCCTCCCCGGGACGCGCTGGCCAGCAGCATCGCCGTGCCGGCCAGCGGTGCCATGGCCACCGGCTTGGGTGTGCGCTGGCGTTCGAAGGTCTGGGCCGAGCGGGAGAGCGCGTCGGCGGCCGCCGCGAGCTCGCCCGGGGTCTCCTCCACGGCCGTGGACCAGGCGGCGAAGGCCCCGGCGGTGTCGCGGGCCACGCGTGCCCAGGTGTCCCGGTCCCCGGCCGGGACGGCACGGAGGTGCTCCCTGAGCGCGCCCAGCTCGGTCCCCATCCGCTCCCACAGGAGCGGGTCGGGCTCGTGCGCCTCCCGGCCCGGGGCGACGACGCGGCGGCCGCGCCCCGCGGCAGTCCATTCGGCCGCGGCGTCCATCGCCCCGTGCGGGGTGTCGGGCCATTCCGAGCGCAGCCTCGGGAGGGTCAGGTCGCGCCCGAGGTGCCCTCCCCCGTACCAGATCGGCCGCTCCCCGTGCCGGGGCCGTTCGGCCACGCTGTACCCGGTGATCACGTCACGTGTGCCGTCGGCGTAGCGGGGCCTGACGATCACCCCGCAGCGGCGCAGGCGCCGGACGAATTCGGCCTCGTCCCCGGCCGCGGTCGCGCACGCCCGGACGGTGCGGGCGAGGGCGTGGCGTGGCTGGTCGTGGCGCAGCTGCGCGGTGATCCTCCCCTGCCGCTCCGCCGCCGCCAGGTGCTCCCACGCGGGCGCGCCTTTGGCTTTGGTGCGGGTGTAATGGGCCTGGGCTCGGGCGCGGGCCTGGGCCTCGCGCTCAGCCGGGTCCCAGCCCCTCGTCGACCGTTCGGCAGAGAGGGATTCGAGGCGCTCGAGGCCGTGCTCGGCCTCCAGGACGCGGGCGGCCTTCTGGGCGCGGTGGAAGTCGTGGTGGATGCTGGCCCTCGTGCCGTCCTCGCGGACGAGGTTCACCGCGAGGTGGATGTGGTCGTTGCCGTTCTGCGACAGCCCGTGGCGCACCGCGACCCACCGCACCGGGGCCTTGGCACCGTCGGCGTCGTCGAATTCCATCAGGCGGACGAAATCCTGTGCGATCGCGCCCCACTGCTCGTCGGTGAGCATGCCCTCCTCCGCCCGCAGCGACAGCGAGCAGTGCCACACGTGCCCGCCCGAAACCTCGGTCTCGAACGCCTTCCGGGGGCGGTCGAGGTGGCGGGCGATCGCCAGCGCGGA
>NZ_JBQCGQ010000262.1:0-6051 GCF_051955515.1 Sinomonas sp. | reverse complement strand
AATAGACTGGAAATGCTGCTGATGGGGCGCGAGGAGGGGCACCATGCACCAAACAGGTGGACCCGGGTGGCGCATCACGATGGACACATCCGGTCCGATGCTGCTTGCCCTCTATCTCAAGGACACGGCGGGGCTTGTGGGCGCCGGATTCCCACCGCTCGCGCCGGCCGCGCCCCGAGTCCATGAGTACGACCATCATCAGATCACGCAGCACGTGGGGGGCGTCGATGCGCTGCGCCGCCAGTGGGAGGCGTGGTGGGCGAGCCTCCTCGACCACCATCCCGCGATGATCCCGGCGGTCGAGCCTCCGGACTTCACCGCCTTCAGCGCAGCGCCCGCACTCCAGCGCTCCCTGCAGGCCCATTTCGGAGGCGCCCTCACGTGGACGCAGGAGCGCCAGCTGGACTACGAGGAGCTCGAGGCCAAGCGCGAGGCCAGGGGCGATACGCAGATCCTGCAGCAGTTGGTCGCTGCCCGGCAGCTCGAAGTGGGGCCCGACGCGAAGGACTTCGCCCTCACGCTCATCGAGCTCCCGCTCGCCGAGGACCGCGCGTGGCTCGTCGACTCGAACAAGGTCATCATGAGCCAGTCGCTCATGGACGATCCCGAGACCCTGCAGAGCTTCCTCGCACCGGTCATCGAGATGCTCGTCTAGCTGCTACTGCCCGCCGGCGACGGTGATGACGACGGCGCCCGGCTGAGTCTGCGCGTCCGTCCACCCCTTGTTTCCCTCGCGGATCCACGCCTGGCCGTCGACATCCACGCGGGAGATGGCGAGGCCTTTCGCGTTGGCGACGGCCCACTGGGCAGCGGACCACGCAAGCGCTCCCTCGGCCCGGACGTTCAGGGTGCGGCCGGCAACGACACTTGGTGCCGTCGCGCCGTAGGCGCGGAGGAAGGCGTCGCGCACCGCACTCGGGTCGCCGGCAGCGTCCGGGGTCCGCAGGGTGCAGTCCAGCGAGGCCTGGGAGTTGCCGGTCAGGGCGGAGGCGAAGGCGCGCCCGAGGTCCTCGTGCTGCGAATAGGCCTCCGGAAATGCGGAGCGCTGAACCAGCTGGGCCGCCTCCGTGACGGAGAGCGACTCGTAGCCCGGAACCTTCGCCAGCGCGTCGTAGAACGCGTTGGTCGAGTAGACGGGGTCCATGATCTGCGCCTCCGTGCCCCAGCCTTGGGAGGGACGCTGCTGGAACAGGCCGCGGGAGTCGGGACCCGCGTGGTCCCCGTAGTTGATGTTGCGCAGCTTCGATTCCTGCATCGCAGTGGCGATGGCGATCGTCGCCGCGCGCGCCGGAAGCCCGCGGCGCACGGCGATCGCGGAGATCAGAGAAGCGTTGGCCGCCTGGTCCGTCGCCAGATTCTGCTTTCCGCCGTTCAGGAGCGCCGTGCATCCTTCGACAACGGGTGCGTCAGTTCGGTTGAGCGCCGTCGACGCGATGTAGATCCCTGTGCCCGCGAGCACGAGGGCGACGATGACCGTGAGCGAGCGCCGCACTGTGCGGGCCGAGGGCATGCGGTGGCTCCTTGTGGCTCGACTCTTCTCGCTGACCGGCTCAGTTGGCGTGAAGGGCCTCGTTGAGCTCGACCTTCTGGCCGTTGCGCGGAAGGGCCTCCACCTGGCCGGTGGTGGAATTGCGGCGGAACAGGAGGTTCGGCTGGCCCGAGAGCTCGGCCGCCTTGACGACCTTTTCCGCGTTCTCGCCGAATGCGTCCTTGAATCCGCTGATCCGCACGCGGGTCCCCGCGGTGACGTAGAGGCCCGCCTCGACGACGGAATCATCGCCGATGGAGATGCCGACGCCCGAGTTGGCGCCGAGCAGCACCCGTTCGCCGAGCGTGATGCGCTCCTTGCCGCCGCCCGAGAGGGTTCCCATGATCGAAGCGCCGCCGCCGACGTCGGTTCCGTCGCCCACCACGACGCCTGCGGAGATCCGGCCCTCGACCATGGACGCGCCGAGGGTGCCCGCGTTGAAGTTCACGAAGCCCTCATGCATCACAGTCGTGCCGTCCGCGAGGTGCGCGCCGAGCCGCACGCGGTCTGCGTCGGCGATGCGCACCCCGGAGGGGACGACGTAGTCGACCATGCGCGGGAACTTGTCCACGCCGTAGACCGTGACGGAGCCACGGCGGCGAAGGCGGGCGCGCGTCGTCTCGAAGCCCGTAGGGAGGCAGGGCCCGAAGTTGGTCCACACGACGTTGGGCAGCTTGCCGAAGATGCCGTCGAGGTTGACGCTGTTGGGCTTGACGAGCCGGTGCGAGAGGAGGTGGAGCCGCAGGTAGGCGTCGGCGGTGTCGGCCGGCGCCTGATCCAGATCGATCTGGACGAAGACGACCTTCGTCTGGGTGCCGCGGTCGGCGTCGTCGCCGTTCTCTGCGGCTGCCACAAGCTCGGCGGGGGCGGCGTCCACTACAGCCTCGTCGCTGAGGTGCTCGGCACCGGTGCCGAGTGCGGGGGACGGGAACCAGACGTCGAGCACGGTGGCCTCTTCGGTCCCGTCGGCCCCTCCGCCGAGAGCGATCGTGGCGAGGCCGAAGCCGTGGGCAGAGCGGGACGCGGAGGAGGTGTGAGTCATGGGGCAAGTCTATCGAGAGGGCACGGATATGCTTGCTCGCGTGACTCCTGCCACCCTCGACCTCAGCCGTGATGTAGCCCTCCTCACCGCCGACCTGATCGACATCGAGAGCGTCTCCGGGAACGAGCGGACTATTGCGGACGCGGTCGAGGCTGCGCTCCGCGCGCTCCCCGGCCTGTCCGTCACGCGGAACGGGGACGCCGTCGTCGCCCGTTCCGACCTGGGGCTAGCCGAGCGCGTGATCCTCGCCGGCCACCTTGACACGGTGCCCCTCCCCGCCACGGTGGGATCGCGGGGGACCGTGCCCTCGTCGTGGGACGGCGAACCCGGCACGGGAACCCTCTGGGGACGCGGCGCCACAGACATGAAAGGCGGGGTCGCCGTGCAGCTTGCGCTGGCCGCCGCGCTCTTCGGCGGGCATCACGCGGACGACGGCGACGCCGAGCCCACGCGCGACGTCACCTTTGTCTTCTACGACCATGAGGAAGTAGAGGCCGCGAAGAGCGGCCTGGGCCGGCTCGCACGGGAGAACCCGGAACTGCTCGCGGGAGACTTCGCGATCCTCCTCGAGCCCACAGCCGGGACCGTTGAGGGGGGCTGCAACGGCACGCTGCGGATCGAAGCCTCGACGGCAGGGGAGGCGGCCCACTCGGCCCGGGCGTGGATGGGGCGCAATGCGATCCACGCCGCGGCCCCCATTCTGGCCCGGCTCGCAGACTACGAGCCGGCGACCGTGAGCGTCGAGGGGCTCGACTACCGGGAGAGCCTCAATGCGGTCCGGATTTCAGGCGGCACCGCGGGCAACATCATCCCCGATCGCTGCACAGTGGAGATCAACTATCGCTTTGCGCCGAGCAAGACTTTGGATCAGGCCGAGGAACACGTCCGTGGGCTCCTCGCCGGATTCGAGGTAGCGCGGACGGATGGTGCCCCCGGCGCGCGCCCCGGACTCACGCACCCCGCGGCGGCCGCATTTGTCGCCGTCGTCGGACGGGAGCCGAAGCCCAAGTACGGGTGGACCGACGTTGCCCGATTCAGCGAGCTGGGTGTCCCCGCCGTGAATTTCGGGCCGGGCGACGCACTCCTCGCCCATAAGGACGACGAGCGCGTCGCGGCCGACGACGTGAGAGCCTGCTTTCGAGCCCTGCGCAGCTGGCTCTCTGCCAAGTCCTAGGTCTTCGGGGAAAGCCCTAGATCGTCTCGGCAGCGCCCTGAGCGGCCTGCGTCGCCTGGAGTGGCGCGCCCTTCTTCGGGCCCGCGATCTTCTGGCTCCGGCGCAGCTGGCGTTCGGCGAGCTTGGCGAGGCCGGACAGAATCAGGCACATGCCCACATAGAGGACGCCGGCGACGATCGCGGACGGGACGATGGGCGTCCCGTACTGGACCTGGGAACCGAAGAACTTCGCCTGGAACAGGATCTCGTTGTAGGTCACGATGAAGCCGAGCGCCGTGTCCTTCAGGGTCACCACGAGCTGCGAGATGATCACCGGCAGCATTGAGCGGACCGCCTGGGGGAGCAGGATGCTCTGCATCACCTGCGACTTGCGCAGGCCGATCGCCAGACCGGCCTCGCGCTGGCCCTTCGGGAGGGCCTCGATGCCCGCGCGGAACACCTCGGCCAGCACTGAGCCGTTGTAGAGGATGAGCGCGACGACCACCGCGAGGTACGGCGGCCACTTGACGCCGAGCGCCGGCGGGAGCCCGTAGTACAGCAGCATCATGAGGATGAGCACGGGGATCGCGCGGAACAGTTCGGTGAACCAGTGGAAGGGCCGGGAGACCCATGGGTGATCCGAGAGACGGCCGACCGCGAGCACGAGGCCGAGGATGAGGCTGCCGACGGCGGCGACGCCGAACGCCGAGAGCGTCGCCCCGGTGGCATCGAGGAGCGTCTGCTGCACGCGGGCGAACGTGAAGATCTGCCACTTCGACGCGCTGAACTGCCCGGTCTCGATGAAGCGCCAGATGACGAAGCCCACGATCCCGAGAATGACGAGGACGGAGATCACGCCGAAGAGGCGATGCCTGGAACGGGCCTTCGGGCCCGGGGCGTCGTAGAGAACGGAACTCATCGGGCCACCTTCCACTTCTTCTCGAAGTAGCGCTGGAGCTGCGCGAGGATCAGGACGAGGACCACGAAGAAGAACGCGACCCAGAGGAGCACGGCAAGGGCGGGCTCGCCGCGCTCGGCGAGGTACGCGCGGATGGCACCGGCCTCGTACACCGAGAAGCCGGCGGCGACCGTGGTGTTCTTGAGCAGGGCGATGAGCACACTGAAGAGCGGCGGCAGCACCGAGCGGAAGGCCTGGGGGAGCACGATGAGCGTCAGTGTCTGCGAGAACGGCAGCCCTATGGCGCGGGCGGCTTCGGCTTGGCCCACGGGGACGGTGTTGACGCCCGAGCGGAGCACCTCGGCGACGTAGCTCGCGGTGTAGAGGCTCAGGCCCACGATGGCCGAGACCGTGAAGTCGATCTCCGGGAGGCCGAGCTTCGGATACCCGAACGCGAAGAAGAACAGCACGAGGGTGAGCGGTGTGTTGCGGACGATGTTGACGTACAGCGTCCCGAACGCGCGGAGGGCCGAGATCGGCGAGACCCGCATTGCCCCGACGACGGTGCCGATGAGGAGCGCGAAGAACCCGGAGACGACGAACAGGATGATCGTCGTGCGGAAGCCTGTGGTGAAGACGTCGAGATTGTTGAAGAGAGTGCTCATGTCAGCCTTCCCTGTGGAGGGGACAGCACGGTGGGCGGGGCGCTAGAGCACCCCGCCCACCGTGCCGCCTGTCAGTAGTTGTCGACGGCGGGCTGCTCGACCTTGGTGCCGGACTTGCCGAGCGTCGAGTCGTAGATCTTCTGCCAGGTGTCCTTGCCGTTCGTGAACATGTCGTTGACGAACTTGCGAAGGGCGGTGTCTCCCTTGGTGAGGCCCACGCCGTACTTCTCCGTGGTGAACGGCTGGCCGACAACCTTCAGGTTGTCCGGGTCCTGCGCGGCGTAGCCGATCAGGATGGCCTGGTCGGTCGTCACGGCATCCACCTGGCCGTTCTTGAGCGCGTCAACACACTGCGAGTACGTGTCGAACGACTGTGCCCTCGTCTGCGGGAAGTTCTTCTGGATGTTCTGCAGCGGAGTGGAGCCGGTCGCGGAGCACACGGTCTTGCCCGCGATGTCCTTCTCGCTGTTGATCGTGGTGTTGCTCTTCTTCACGAGAAGGCCCTGCCCGGTGACGAAGTACGGCCCGGCGAAGTCGACCTTCTTCTTGCGGGCGTCAGTGATCGAGTACGTGCCGACGTAGTAGTCGATGTCGCCGTTCACGATCGCCTGCTCGCGGTTCGCCGACGGGATCGCTGTGAACTCGATGTCCTTCTCGTCGTAGCCGAGGGATGCTGCGATCCACCGCGCGATGTCGATGTCGAAGCCGGTGCGCTCGTTGCTCACCGGGTCGAGGTAGCCGAGACCGGGCTGGTCCTCCTTGACG
>NZ_JBQCGQ010000261.1:0-3777 GCF_051955515.1 Sinomonas sp. | reverse complement strand
GGGCAAGCGCCGCTGACCCTGCCGCATGGCAGAGGAAGCAGTGCTTGAACTTCGAGAAAGAGAAGGAAAGCAATGGAAGCCAAGGCAATTGCGCGTCATATCCGCGTAACGCCGATGAAGGCCCGGCGCGTCGTCAACCTTGTTCGTGGCAAGCAGGCGAATGAGGCTCTGGCGATCCTGAAGTTCGCCCAGCAGGCAGCTTCGGAGCCGGTCTACAAGGTGGTCGCCTCCGCGATGGCCAACGCGCGCGTCCTGGCCGACCGCGACGGTCTGCCCTTCGACGAGAGCGACCTCTACATCAGCGAGGCGTTCGTCGACGAGGGTCCGACCATGAAGCGGTTCCAGCCGCGTGCCCAGGGCCGCGCGTACCGCATCAAGAAGCGCACCAGCCACATCACTGTGGTCGTGGCGACCCCGGAGAACGAGGAGGCCCGCTAAATGGGACAGAAGGTCAACCCGCACGGGTTCCGACTCGGCATCACCACCGACCACGTCTCGCACTGGTTTGCCGACAGCAACAAGCCGGGTCAGCGCTACAAGGACTTCGTCCGCGAGGACGTCCAGATCCGCAAGCTCATGACCAACGGCATGGAGCGCGCAGGCATCGCCCGCGTCGAGATCGAGCGCACCCGCGACCGCGTCCGCGTGGACATCCACACGGCGCGTCCGGGCATCGTGATCGGCCGCCGCGGCGCCGAGGCCGACCGCATCCGCGGCGAGCTCGAGAAGCTCACCGGCAAGCAGGTCCAGCTGAACATCCTCGAGGTCAAGAACCCCGAGATCGAGGCTCAGCTCGTGGCCCAGGGCATCGCGGAGCAGCTCTCGAGCCGCGTCGCGTTCCGCCGTGCCATGAAGAAGGCCATGCAGTCGGCGCAGCGCGCCGGTGCCAAGGGCATCCGCGTGGCCTGCTCGGGCCGTCTCGGCGGCGCCGAGATGTCCCGCTCGGAGTTCTACCGCGAGGGCCGCGTGCCGCTGCACACCCTCCGCGCGAACATCGACTACGGCTTCTACGAGGCCAAGACGACCTTCGGCCGCATCGGCGTGAAGGTCTGGATCTACAAGGGCGACGTGACGTCCAAGGAGCTGGCCGCCCAGGCTGCCGCCGCTCCGTCGGGCCGCGGCCGTGGTGACCGTCCGGGTCGCCCCGGTGGCGAGCGCCGTCGTCGTCCGTCTGGCGACCGCCAGCCGCAGGGTGCCGCTCCTGAGGCAACTGAGGCCCCGGCCGCTGAGGCTGCTCCGGCAGCGGAAGGAGGAGAGGCTTAAATGCTTATTCCCCGTCGTGTGAAGCACCGCAAGCAGCACCACCCGGGTCGTTCCGGCGCTGCGACCGGCGGCACGAAGGTCAGCTTCGGCGAGTACGGCATCCAGGCCCTCACGCCGGCGTACGTGACCAACCGCCAGATCGAGGCGGCCCGTATCGCCATGACCCGCTACATCAAGCGTGGCGGCAAGGTCTGGATCAACATCTACCCGGACCGCCCGCTCACGAAGAAGCCCGCCGAAACCCGCATGGGTTCCGGTAAGGGTTCGCCGGAGTGGTGGATCGCCAACGTGAAGCCGGGCCGGGTTCTCTTCGAGCTCGCCGGTGTGAACGAAGAAGTGGCGCGTGAGGCTCTTCGCCTTGCGATGCACAAGCTCCCGTTGAAGGCGCGCATCGTGCGTCGCGAAGGTGGTGAATGAGAATGGCAGTCGGTTCGAAGGACCTGACCGCTGAGAAGCTCGACCAGCTGGACAGCGAGCGCCTCCTCGAGGAGCTCAAGAAGGCGAAGGAAGAGCTGTTCAACCTCCGCTTCCAGTCGGCAACGGGCCAGCTTGAGAACCACGGCCGGCTTCGGTCCGTGAAGAAGGACATCGCCCGTATCTACACGGTCCTCCGTGAGCGCGAGCTCGGCATCCGTGTCGAGCCCGTCGCTGCTGTCGCGGAGACGAAGGACGCCAAGAAGTCCAAGAAGGCCGCCAAGGCTGAGTCGGAGGCCCCCGAGGCGCCGGCTGAGACCGAGGAGGACGCCAAGTGAGCGAGCAGGAGAACAACGTGACGGAGAACGCCGCCGCGGCTGCCGAGAAGCGCGGCCACCGGAAGACGGCCCGTGGCTACGTCGTGTCCGACAAGATGGACAAGACGATCGTCGTCGAGGTCGAGGACCGCGTGAAGCACTCGCTCTACGGCAAGGTCATCCGCCGCACCGAGAAGCGCAAGGCTCACGACGAGAACAACACCGCCGGCATCGGCGACCTCGTTCTCATCGCCGAGACCCGCCCGCTGTCCGCCACCAAGCGGTGGCGCCTTGTGGAGATCCTCGAGAAGGCCAATTAGGCCTTCCGGGTTCCTCCCCGATTCGAAAGCGGCCCGTCCCTCGCCAGTGAGGGGCGGGCCGCTTCGGCGTTTCGGGTGCACCAACTCTCTTCCTCCGCCGTTTCGGGTACGGCAACTGACGGCCCAGGGTCCGTTCGCGCACCCGAGTTGCTGGTGGGGCAGAGTTGGCGTACCCGAAACGGAGGGGAGGAGGACGACGGCGGAACCCCCGATGTCAAGAGGGTTCGCCTTTCGTGCTACGATATTGAGCTTGTACGGCTGCATTCGGCGTGCCCTCCCGAGGGGGCGTCAGGCAGGCGTGCAGTACCTCGTGAACAATCGTGCCACCGCATAATGCCCTTCTGCGCGCCCGCGCGCGGGCCTTGCCGGGAAGGGGTCAATTGCCTCTGGCACGGCGGTTCAGGTCCGTTCTGGCCACATCCAGGCGGATCGAGAGACACCCCGACAATCCGTTCCGCAAGGCTCGGCGCAGCAACACCGCGATCTGAGAACCAGCGTGACGTAAGGAGTAGAAGTGATTCAGCAGGAGTCGCGGCTCAAGGTCGCCGACAACACGGGTGCGAAGGAAATCCTCACCATCCGTGTTCTCGGTGGATCCGGCCGCCGCTACGCAGGTATCGGCGACGTCATCGTCGCCACCGTCAAGGACGCGATCCCTGGCGGGAACGTCAAGAAGGGCGACGTGGTCAAGGCCGTCATCGTCCGCACCAAGAAGGAGCGCCGCCGCGCGGACGGCTCCTACATCAAGTTCGACGAGAACGCTGCAGTCATCCTCAAGAACGACGGCGACCCCCGTGGTACGCGTATCTTCGGGCCGGTCGGCCGCGAGCTGCGCGACAAGAAGTTCATGAAGATCGTCTCGCTGGCTCCGGAGGTGCTCTGACTCATGGGCGCAAAGATCAAGAAGGGCGACCTGGTCCAGGTCATCACCGGCACCAAGCAGGAAAAGGGCGGTGACAAGGGCAAGCAGGGCAAGGTCCTGAAGGTGTTCCCCGCAACGAGCCGCGTGCTCGTCGAGGGCATCAACCGCGTCACCAAGCACACCAAGGTCGGCCAGTCGCAGCGCGGCACGAAGACCGGCGGCATCGAGCAGGTCGAGGCTCCGATCCACGTCTCGAACGTGGCACTCGTTGACCCCGAGACCAAGAAGCCCACGAAGGTCGGCTTCCGCGTCGAGACCGTGGAGAAGGACGGCCGCCAGAAGACGGTGCGCATCCGCTACTCCAAGGCCACTGGGAAGGACATCTGATGACTGAGACTGTCGAGACTCCGGTCAAGATCGTGCCCCGTCTCAAGGCGAAGTACGCGGACACCATCAAGGGTGCCCTCCAGGACGAGTTCAAGTACGCCAACGTGAACCAGGTCCCGCGCCTGGTCAAGGTTGTCGTGAACATGGGCGTCGGCGACGCCGCGAAGGACTCGAAGCTGATCGAGGGCGCTGTGCGCGACCTGACCCTCATCAC
>NZ_JBQCGQ010000260.1:0-4417 GCF_051955515.1 Sinomonas sp. | reverse complement strand
CTCGACGGCGCCCTCAAGAGCCTCGCGGGGCAACCCTATGGCGGCTGGATTCTGGGCGCGGTCGCAATTGGGCTCGCGTGTTACGGCATCTACTCCGCGGCCAGGGCAAGATACGCCAACTTCTAACCGTTTCGGGTACAGAGAAGCTGCCCCCCATCCGACGCCCCGCCGAACTCCCCAACCTCAATTCCCACTTCTCCAGCCCTTAAGAGCCCGCCCCGGCGTGTCGGCGAACGACGACGGTGTGTTGCCACCTTTCATCGCCGAACCTTGGGGAAGTGGGCCAGATTGGTTGGGTAAATCGGCCGATTGGTTGGGGAAGTGGGCCACCGTTTCGGGCGTCAGAAACTCCCACATTTCAGGCGTTTCAGGTGCAGAAACTATCTGCACCCGAAACGGCTCTGATGGTGAGTTGGTGTACCCGAAACGGTCAGAGGGCGTATTGCTTCCGGAGCTCTGCCTTCCGGATCTTGCCGCTGGCCGTCCTCGGCATCTCCTCCACGAACACGACCGACTTCGGGATCTTGTAGCGGGCAAGTCGGCCGTCGAGGTGAGTTCGTACGTCGTCGTCCGTGAGCTCCGCGCCCACGCGCAAGGTGACGATGGCCCGGGGAACCTCGCCCCATTTCTCGTCGGGCACCCCGATGACGGCGACCGACGCCACCTGCGGCAGCTCGACGATCACGGCCTCGATCTCGGCCGGGTAGATGTTCTCCCCGCCGGAGATGATCATGTCCTTGAGCCGGTCGGAGACGTAGAGGAAGCCCTCGTCGTCGCGGTAGCCCATGTCGCCGGACTTGAACCAGATCCCGTCGGCGTACGAATCACGCGTCGCATCGGAGCGGTTCCAATACTGCTTGATGACGTTCGGCCCGGAGATCTGGATCTCCCCGACCTCGCCGGGGGCGAGAGCCTCACCGAGGGGATCGACGATGCGGAGGTCGGTGAAGAAGTGCGGGAGGCCCGCCGACCCGAGCTTGTCGCGCGACCGTCCGCGCGGGAGTGTCGTCGCGCCCGGAGCCGTCTCGGTCATGCCGTAGTTGTTGGCGAACTCGATCCCGCGCGCATCGTAGGCCGCGAGCACACTCGCGGGGATGGCCGAACCGCCGCAGGTGAGCTTGCTGAGCGAGGTGAGGTCCGTCGTCAGCCATGAGGGGTGCTCGGCGAGCATCTGGAACGTGGTGGGCACTCCGTTGAGCGTCGTGACCCGGTGGCGTTCGATCAGTTCGAGCGCCCGGCCTGGCTCGAACTTCTGCTCTAGCACGGCCGTGCCACCTTTGAGCAGGATGGGCAGCAAGCCCATGTCGAGCGAGGCCACGTGGAACAGGGGCGAGATCATCAGCGCCACGTCAGTGGAGCTCAGATCCGTGTCGACCAGGACGTTGTAGCAGTTCCACGTGATATTGCTGTGCGTGAGCAGCGCGCCCTTCGGCCGGCCCGTGGTCCCGGAGGTGTAGAGGATCATGGCGCCGTCGTCGAGCGACACCGATTCGTCAATCGGTTCGGCGGGCGCCGCGAGGAGCGCTTGGTCGTAGCGTTCGACGGCGTCCGGCCCGACTTGGGCGGCAGGGGACCCGACCTCGGCGGCAGGCGACCCGACCTCGGCGAGTTCCGCGGGTTCGGCGACGACGAGCCGACGCAGCACCCCGGTGCCCGCGACCGCGGCTGCAGCCAACGCCTCGAGGTGGCCGGCGTTGACGAGGAGCCGCACACCGGCGTCGTCGAGCTGAAACTGCAGCTCGGGGGCGGCAAGCCGCGTGTTGAGCGGGACGAACACGGCGCCCAGCAGCCCGCACGCGAAGAACGTCTCGACAAAGGCCGGATCGTTCTCGCCGAGGTAGGCGACACGGTCCCCGCGGGCCACGCCGCGGCGGCGCAGAGCCTGGGCGAGCCGGTCGCTGCGCTCGGCGAGCTCCGCGTAGCTGATGCTCCGCTCGCCAGCGATCAGGGCAGCTTTGGGCCCCGACTTCGGCCGGCGCCGCTCGAGCCAAGAACCAACTCCGTTGTTGTACACAGCGTCCCTCCTAGCGGACGGTCGTGAGGTCATTGTCCTTCGACTCGCGCGTCAGCAGGATGAAGGCCGCGGAGACAAGGGACATGACAGCAAGGAAGCCAATGACGGCGGCGATGTTGAGGCCCGATTCCTTGTACAGCGAGGCGACGATGCCGGGCGTGAACCCTCCGCCGATGAGGGTCGCGAGCTGATAGCCGAGCGCGGCGCCGGTGTAGCGGGATGTGGTGCCAAACTGCTCCGAGACGAACGCCGCGAACGGGCCGTAGAGGGTCGAGTGGAACATCAGGGCGAGCGTGAACGCGACGAAGACGAGCCACACGTTCCCCGACCCCAGCAGTGCGAACATCGGGAAGAGGAACGCGACAAACAGGGCAAGGCCCGTGAGCATGACGGGACGGCGCCCGAAGCGATCCGAAATTCGGCCACCGAACAGCACGAAGGCGATCGAGATGACCGAAGCCCCGGCGAACCCGTACAGCACGCCCTGCTGAGGGGCGCCCCTCGTCACGGCGTACGTGACCGCGAAGGTGGCCAGGACCACCTGGAGCCCAAAGGCGGCGGCACCCGAGAGCATGACGAAGATGAGTGCCTTGGGTCTGCGGAGCACCTCCACGAGCGGGATCCTGCGCTTCGCGGGCGCGGTCTGCCGAGCCTCCTCCTCCGCGGCCACGGCGGCGGCGAAGATCGGGCTCTCGGAGACGCGGAGCCGCACGAAGAGGCCGACGGCGAGCAAGGCGAACGAGAGCAGGAACGGAACACGCCATCCCCAGGCGAGGAAGTCGCCGACCGGCAGTGCCGAGACGATGCCCATCATCACGGTTCCCAGGAAGGCGCCCGTCGGTGCGCCTGCATTGACGAACGACGCCGCAAAGCCTCGCCGCTGTGGGGCCGAGTGCTCAAGCGCCATGAGCGCCGCGCCGCCCCATTCGCCGCCGACGGCGATGCCCTGCAGCACCCGGAGGAGGACGAGGATCACGGCGCCCCACGGGCCAATCAGGTTGCCGCCGGGGATGAGACCGATCGCCGCCGAGGCGAGCCCCATGACCGTCATCGAGACGATGAGCATTCCCTTGCGGCCGATCCGGTCACCGAAATGGCCGAAGATCGCCCCGCCGAGCGGCCGCGCGACATAACCGGCTGCGAAGGTCGCGTAGGCCTCCACGGCGCCGACCCACGGGTCGGAGCCGGCAAAGAAGACCTTCGGGAAGGCGACCGCGGCGGCCGTTGCGTACAGGAGGAAGTCGTAGAACTCGATGGTGCTGCCGAGGTAGCTGGAGAGGATGACCGTGCGCGCTTCCTTGCGCTGCCCGGTGGCGCTCATCTGCTTGAGCTGTGTGGTTCCAGACATGGCGGTTCCTATGGGTGGCGGGGTGGGTGGGGTGGGTTACTTGTAGAAGCGCGCGAGGAATTCGGCGACGACGGCGGGGCGCTCCTGGCCCTCGATCTCGATCGTGGCGTTGACCTTGATCTGGGCGCCGCCCTTCACCTCGGTCACCTCCGCGATCTGGCCGGCCATACGGACCTTCGAGCCGACCTTCACGGGTGAGGTGAAGCGGACTCGGTCCAGGCCATAGTTGACCTTCGTAGTGACGCCCTCGACGTCGAACAGCTCGCCCCAGAACGGGATGAGCAGCGAGAGCGTGAGGAAGCCGTGGGCGATCGGGGCGCCGAACGGGCCCTCCTGGGCGCGCTCGGGGTCAACGTGGATCCACTGGTGATCGTCGGTCGCATCCGCGAAGAGGTTGACGCGGTCCTGAGTGATCTCGAGCCAGTCGGTCGCGCCGAGGTCGGCGCCGGTCATGGTGAGGAGCTTGTCGAAGTCGACGACGAGGCGAGGCTCGATAACGCGGGGAGTGCTCATGGAATTCTCCTTAGGGATCGGAACGAACGAGTGGTCACTTCTCCACCAACGAGTGGCCACTTCTCCACCAACGCGTGGCCACTTCTCCACCCGCGAGTGGCCAGATCTTTGGGTAGTGGCCACGGGTCGGGTGGGAGGTGGCCACGGGTCGGGTGGGAGGTGGCCACGGGTCGGGTGAGAGGTGGCCACGCGTTGGCTGGGAGGTGGCCACGGGTCGGGTGAGAGGTGGCCACGGGTCGGGTGAGAGGTGGCCACGCGTTGGTCGGGAGGTGGCCACGGGTTGCTAGCGGGTGAAGGCGCTGGCGCCGGTGAGCGCGCGGCCGACGATGAGGGCGTTGATCTCGTGCGTGCCCTCGTAGGAATAGACCGCCTCGGCATCGGCGTGGAAGCGGGCGACGTCGGTGTCGAGCGTGATGCCGTTGCCGCCCACGACCTCGCGGGCCAGGGCGACGGTCTCGCGCATCGCGAGGGAGGTCTGCATCTTGGCGAGCGCGGAATCCTGATCGCGGTAGATGCCGCGCTCCTGCTGCTCGGTGAGCCGG
>NZ_JBQCGQ010000259.1:0-2630 GCF_051955515.1 Sinomonas sp. | reverse complement strand
CTCGACGGCGGAACCCGCCGAAGCGGGCGGCCGCACCTTGAACACGGCGGTCTCGGGGCCGAACGGATAATCCTCGTAGGCACCGGGGAAGGACAGGCAGAGCTCTCTCACAGCGTCGGCATGCATGAGGCCAGCCTAGCTACTCCGCCCCGATGAACCGCTCGAGATTCACCACGGTCAGCCCGGCGGCGAGCTGCGCCGCGCGGAAGGCCTCGAGGTCCGAGGAGAACTCGGGCCGGAAATGCATGAGGACAATGTCGCCTGGGCGCAGCCCGTTGCCGTACTGGTAGTCCATCTTCCCGGCGTTGGACTTGGTCTCCCAGTCGATGAGCGCGCGGATTCCAGCGTCGGCGCAGGCCTTCCGCATGGTGTTCGAGTAGGCACCGCCGGGCGGACGGAAAAGGGTGGGGCGCCGGCCGAAGGTCGCCTTCGCGTACTCCTGCATCCCCTGGATCTCGGCCAGCTGGTAGGAGTACGCCTTGGTGGACATGCTCGTGTCGTGGCTGACCGTGTGGTTCTCGATGAAGTCTCCGGCCCTCATGAGGTCTCGGAAGAAGTCGGGGTTGTCCTGCACGAAGTTCTTCGCAAGGAACATGGTGATGGGGTAGCCGTACTGCTTGAGCAGGGCGATGGCCTCGGGGCGCTTGGTGACCCCGTCGTCGATCGTGAGGAACACGACCGGCTGCTTGGTGGCCACCCGCGTGATGACGGGGACGAGACCGTTCTGGATCGGCGGGAGCTTGAAGTCGGACGCGAATTGAGGGACGGCTGGAGCCGGGGTGGAGTCGGGGTCGTGGACCGTCAGGACGATGTTGGGATCGTCCGGGCTCGGGGAGCTCGGCGGCGCGGACTGCGGTGCAGGCCCACTCCCGCAGGAGGCAAGGGACCCGCCGAGAGCGGCGGTGCCGAGGAACGTCAGTGCCTTGCGGCGGGACAGGGGCGCGGAAAACGGGGCGGCGGGCATGGCTTCCCTAGGAGAGGAGCGAACGGATCACTCTGAGATTACGCACAGCACATGAACCGCGGGGAAACAAGTCATACGTGACGACGTCGGGCGTGTCGCCACGCTTCCTGCGCGGGGCAGGCGTTGACCACAGCCTCGAGCCCGGCAGCTTTCGCGCGCTCCACGGCGGCTTCGTCGTTGACTCCGAGCTGCAGCCAGACGGCCTTCGCCCCGACGGCGATTGCCTCATCGATGACTTCCCCGACGCGCTGCGAGTTCACAAAGCAGTCCACGACGTCGATCGGCTGCAGCTCGGCAGGAATGTCCGCGAGCTTCACGTAGCCCTTCTCGCCGTGGACGTCTTCCCCGCGGAGGTTCACGGGAATGATCTGATGTCCCAGGTCGTCACGCAGGAACTCGGACACCGAATAGGCAGACCGCCATTGGTTCTGGCTGAGGCCCACCACCGCCCATCGCCCGGGCGTATACATGAGCCGTTCGATGACTTCGGGATCGTTGACGTGTCCCATACCGGAAACACTACCCGGGGATGCTGGAAATAAAGCCTGAATCTGAGCGGACGACGGCGGCGCGACCTTGGGAGGTCACGCCGCCGTGCGAGGGGTCTGGCTCAGGCGCGCTCTGCCTCAGGCAGCTCGGCGCCCTGCCCTTCCTGGTCCACGTACCCGTAGAGCTCGGGCAGGATGAACTTCGCCGAAAGGAAGCCGATGAGGGAGAGGATCGAGACGGCGAGCGTCGCCCCGACCTTGCCCCAGGACGCGGTCATGATCGGGAAGACGAAGGCCCCGAAGAAGGAGGCCGCCTTCACGAACACGTAGCCGAAGCCCGAGGCCGTGGCACGGAACCGCGAGGGCGCGACCATCGAGGTGATCGTCATGCCGTTCGAGGCATCCCAGTAGTGGCCCCACATGAGGGTGCACGCGCCGATGACGATGAGCCACTGGATGTTGGCCCCCAGCGCGAACGCACCGATCAGCAGGCCGACGAACGCGAGGCCATAGCCCCACATCGCCACGCCGCGGTGGCCGACCTTCTTGATCATCATCGGGGCCGTGAAGCCCGAGATCGTTGCGAGCACGTAGATCGCGGCGGTGACGAGGTTCGTGCCGGTGATGTTCGAGTTCGCGCCGCTGCCCGCAACGCCGACGCCGGCGGTGACGAGGATGACAGGGAGGTAGAACCCGAAGGCGGTGAACTCGGCCCCCTGGCAGGCGTTGGAGATCCAGCCGAAGATCGTGGCGCGGCGTCGCGTCTTATCGGCCCAGATGACCTTGAGGAAGTCGCCGACCTTCGGCTTCTCCATGACCACGTCCTGGTTCGGAAGCATGTCCAGCGGGTCGTCGAAGAGGCGCTGCGAGACTTCCTTGGCCTTGACGAACTTGCCGCGCTGGATCAGGGAGAGCGGGGTCTCTGGGAGGTCCAGTCGAGCCAGCAGGAGGATGAAGGCCGGGATGGCGCCGATCGCGAGCGCGACGCGCCACAGAATCTCGTGAGGCATGCCGGTGACGTACATGATGGTGATGACCACGATCGAGAAGACCTCGCCGAGGCCGAACATGAACTGCCAGCGGCTGCCCATCACCTCGCGGGCGCCCTTGGACATCGACTCCATGATGTAGGCGTAGCCGTTGGAGATGTCGCTGCCCAGCGGGATGCCGATGAGGAA
>NZ_JBQCGQ010000258.1:0-4420 GCF_051955515.1 Sinomonas sp. | reverse complement strand
GCGACGGTGCTGCTGGTGGCGCACGACCCCGAAACGGCAGCCCTCGCCCGCACCCGGGTCCAGCTCGCCCCCGCTGCCGACGCCTCTGCTCCCGCCCAGCGGTTCGATGCGTCTGCGGACGCCATCGCAGGCGCGGTTACGCCGCGGGAGAGCATTCCCGCAGACGGCGCCGGGGACGACGGGGGAACGTGGGTGCGCTCCCTGTGGGCCCTCGTCCGTCCCGATCTGCCGCGCTACCTCCTCGCGGCGCTCGCGGGACTCGGGTCCGCCGCGGCCGCGGCTGCCCTTGCGGGCCTCTCGGGGTGGCTCATCGTGCGCGCGGCGGAGCAGCCGCCCATCCTCTACCTGCTCGCTGCAATCGTGGGCGTGCGGTTCTTCGGCATCGCGCGCGCGGCGCTGCGGTACTCCGAGCGACTTGCCACGCACGCGGCGGTCTTCGCGACGCTCACTCGCCTGCGGGACTGGCTCTGGCAGGACCTCGCCTCCCGCGGCCTGAGCGCCCGGCGCCTGCTCGTCCCGGGAGCGGCCCTCGAGAGTCTCGTCGGCGACGCGGAGGCGGTCCGCGACGAGCTTCCGCGGATCGTGCAGCCCCTCGCGACCGCTCTCCTTCTCAGCGCCGCATCATTCGCGGCCGTCGCCGTCCTGCTGCCCGCGCAGCTGCCCATCTTCGGGCTTGGCGTGATCGCCTCGGTCGTGGTTGCCCCGCTGGCCGCCGCGTGGGCGGACCGCCGATCAGCCCGGGACGCCCAGAAGGCTCGCGGCTTCCTCATCCAGCGCATTGGGCAGATCCTTGCTGCTGCCCCCGACCTGGCCGCCAACCGGCTCGCAGGACGAGTTCTGGCATCGGTCACGGCGGACGACCGGCGGCTCACCGCACTCGAACGGCGCGGTGTGGCCGCGGAGGGGCTCGGGCGCGCCATCGTCATCGCCGCCACCGGGCTCGCCGCGGTGGCGACACTCGCTACGACCGCCGAGGGCGTGCCTGCCAGCATCGCTGCCGCCGTCCTCCTCCTCCAGCTCGCGCTCGCCGAGCCCTTCGCCGCCGCGAGTGCCGCCGTCCAGCGCATCCCGGCGCTCCGTGCGGCACTCTCGCGTGCGGCCCTCTCCCAGTGCGCCGCTTTCCGCCCGGACCTCGCCCGGCGCGAAGCCCCGGGGGCCCACCGTGACCGGGTTGCGCGGCAGCCTCAGGTCGCCCCCGGCCTGACCGTCGAGTCGCTCGCGGCGGGCTGGCCGAGCTATCCGTCGGTCTTCCGCGACCTCTCCGCGGCGGCAGCGCCTGGTGAATGGCTCGTGGTCGCCGGGCCATCCGGGAGCGGGAAGTCAACGTTGCTGGCGGTCCTCCTTGGGTTCATCCCCCCACGGGCGGGCCGGATCTCCGCCCGTGGCAGCCTGGCCTGGTGCCCCCAGGAGTCCCACCTCTTCGACTCCACGGTGCGGGGCAACCTGGCCGTGGCGAGGGAACGCGGCAACGCGCCGGACGACGACGAGCTATGGCAGGTCCTCGACCGCGTCGGCCTCGGGGACCACGTGAGGTCGCTCCCCGGCGGGCTGGACGCCCGCATCGGCAGCCGCGGAGCCCAGCTTTCGGGCGGGCAGCGTCAGCGCCTCGCCGTCGCCCGCGCGCTCGTGGCGGATGCCGCCGTCGTCCTCCTCGACGAACCGACGGCGCACCTCGACCCCGGGGCCGCCCAGGACCTCATCTCGGGGCTGCACTCCGCACTCGCCGATCGGACGGTCGTCATGGTGACCCACCGGGCGTCCGAGCTCCGGGAGGGCGACGTGCTCGTGCGCCTCGATGCGCTGCAGCATGAACTCGTGGGCTAGGAGCTAGCCGCTCACGTCGTGGAGGTGGTGCTCCACGTCGTGCAGGAAGTACTGGGCCAGGGTCACCACGGTGAACTCCGAGCCGTTGCTGCGAAGGCCCTTGCGCCCGTAGGCGCGTTCGGGAACGGCCGCGAAGGCATCGCGGATGAGGGCGCCCTGGGTGGCCAGCTCGGAGCGCACGACGGCGGGATCCGCGTCTGCGTAGCTCTTTTCCACGGCGGCGGCGTCCTGATCCCAGTCATCGAATCGCGCGTCGTCCTCCGCCAGCATCAGTTCGAGGCGGCGGCGGAATACCTCGAAGACGTCTCGGACGTGGTAGCCGTACTCGAGGGGCGACCACGTCAAGGAATCCGGACGCTCCAGCACATTGTCCCGCTGCAGGGCGGCGTCCCATCGTGGCAGTGCCGCATCGAGCCGCCGGGCGACGTCCTGAGGGGTGAGGCTGTCCGCTTCGAAGCCGCATTCGGGGCAGCGCCGCCCCAGAACCCACGTCCAGTCCTTGGTGTCCGGGATGATCGCCATGTCCGGAGTCTAGCCCCGCCTCTCACGATGCTCCCGCCTGCTCAAATGTAACGAATAGATAACGTTGGCTTGAGCTGGACTTTCCGCGTCTTTCCTTGTCAGCGGCCGCTTTCGCCGTTGCCGACTGTGATTCAGGCCATTTCATCGCAGCTTCATTCAAGAGTGCCCTCTCGATTGCTGAAACTAGACTGGATGGCTGCCCGCGAGAGCGGGGAAGGAAAGTCCCAGCACAACGACTCGCCGAGACATCGAGAGAAGTGAGAATGCCGAGAGAGCTAAGCCATTCCGCAGGAGAGAACACAGAGCAGACCACGCCCCGCCGCCGCATCGCCTTCCGAAAGCGGCGACTGCGGGTGGACGACGTCAACGTCGTGGACCGCTCGATGCTCCGGCGGGCCATCGGCGGCACGATCGTCGGCAACACCATGGAGTGGTTCGACGTAGGTGTCTTCGGCTACCTCATCACCACGATGGGCCCCGTGTTCCTGCCCGACGCCGATCCATCGGTGCAGACCCTGTTCCTCCTGGGCACCTTCGCGGCGACGTTCGTGGCGCGCCCTGCAGGCGGAGTGTTCTTCGGCTGGCTCGGCGACAAGATCGGGCGCCAGCGCGTTCTCGCGGCCACCCTGATCACCATGGCCGCCTCCACCTTCGCCCTGGGACTCCTGCCCGGATATGCCCAAATCGGGATCTGGGCCGCCGTCCTCCTCGTGGCGGTCAAGCTGGCGCAAGGATTCTCCACCGGCGGCGAGTACGCGGGGGCGACCACCTTCGTGAGCGAATACGCCGCCGACCGCCGGCGCGGGTTCTTCGCGAGCTTCCTCGACATGGGCAGCTACCTGGGCTTCGCCGTCGGAGCCGCGCTGGTCTCAGTCCTCCAGATGACGCTCG
The DNA here is from genome assembly GCF_051955515.1 of Sinomonas sp. GTDB lineage: Bacteria > Actinomycetota > Actinomycetes > Actinomycetales > Micrococcaceae > Sinomonas. Next base: position 1,183 of record NZ_JBQCGQ010000258.1, on the reverse strand, counting down.
GCCAAGCGGCCATGGGCGATTACGGCTGGCGCATCCCCTTCCTCGCGGCCGGTCCGCTCGGCGCCATCGCCATCTACTTCCGCCTCCGCATCGAGGAGAGCCCCACCTTCCAGGCGGCGCTCGATGCGCAGCAGAACTCGACCCAGGAGCTTGCCGCGAACGACGAGGCCGCACCCAAGGGACCCCTGGCAATCCTCAAGCTGTACTGGCGGCCCATCCTCGTGGCGATGGTGCTCGTCGCCGCCGCGAACACGGTCGGATACGCCCTGACCTCCTACATGCCTACCTATCTCACGGCGTCAAAGGGCTACGACGAAGTCCACGGGACGCTCCTGACGATCCCGGTGCTCGTGGTCATGAGCCTGTGCATCCCGCTCACCGGCCGCCTCTCGGACCGCATCGGCAGGCGACCGGTGCTCTGGATCGGCGCCGCCAGCACGATCGTCCTCTCGATCCCGGCCTTCCTGCTGATCGGCGTCGGCAGCATCCCGGCCACGCTCGGCGGTCTCGCGCTCATCGCGTTCCCCGTCACGTTCTACGTGGCGAACCTCGCCTCTGCCCTTCCGGCCCAGTTCCCGACGGCCAACCGCTACGGGGCCATGGGCATCGCCTACAACTTCGCCGTGGCGATCTTCGGCGGCACGACCCCGTTCATCGTCGACGCGCTCATTCACGCGACCGGCGACGACATGATGCCCGCCTACTACCTCATGGGAACGTCGGTCGTCGGGGGGATCGCCGTGTTCTTCCTGCAGGAGTCCGCGCGCCGTCCGCTCCCCGGCTCCATGCCCAGCGTCGAATCGGACGCAGAGGCGCGTGCCGTCGTCGAGCATCAGGATGAGGACCCGCTCATCGACCTGGATCACATGCCCCTCGCCGAGGTCCCCGTCGCCGTGACCGATGACGGCCTGGCCGTCCAGCTCCCGCTCGACCATCCCGCCGCGATCGCAGCCGCAGAGGATGAGGGCGTGGACCTCGAGGCGACCGCGCTCGAGGCGGAGGTGTCGGGAGAGGAACCGGTGGCGTCGGGCCCGATCGCCCAGGTGTGAATCCCGCCGAGGGCGGTTCGTGCGGCGGCGTTCATCCGAATCTCGGACCGACCTCTTACACCCCCTGCGACAGGGGGACGCCCCAGCCCGCGCGGCGCCCCCGGTCGTTAGGCAGCCACCCAGCCACCCCCCCG
>NZ_JBQCGQ010000257.1:0-24007 GCF_051955515.1 Sinomonas sp. | reverse complement strand
TGCATGTCGATCACGAGCAAAGCGGTCCTCATGACGTGGCTCTACCCCGTCGGCGAAGACTTCACGCCCCCACCGTTTCGGGTACAGATAATCCCCCGTCAGAGCGGAGCGGGTACAGCTACTGACCCAGACACTCGGTGGGCCCTGTGGGTCTCGAACCCACGACCCGCGGATTAAAAGTCCGCTGCTCTACCAACTGAGCTAAAGGCCCCGGCCGGCGCGCGCCGGTCACTCAGTACTCTAGCGCAGCGCCGTGGGAACGCAGGCGCGAGAGGAGTACCGTACTTGGCATGAGCGAGCAACCAGGAGGTACCGGATCTGGCTCGGGGCCAGTCAGGCCGCACAAGCCGAAGCCGTTCGCGCCCATCGATTTCGAGCCGTTCGCCGGCGGCGCAGACCCCGCCCGGGTCTCCGAGGCAGCCCATCTGGCCGCCCAGGCGCTTGTGCGGCGCGGCCGGGAGAGCGACGACCCCGAGATCACCAGACGCCTCGTCCGCCTCGCCGACGAGCAGGGCTTGGACGCGATCGCGGAGATGTGGGCGGAGAGCCCTGCCCGATCGCTTCCCGGTGCGCTCTGGCGCCTCTACGCCCTCCGCGCCGCGACTCGCAGCGATCCGGAGCGGATCTCCGTCTACTTCAAGGCCGGCAAGGACACGGCGCAGGTCTCCCACGCCGTCGCCGGCGTCGCCGAGCCTCCAGGGGCGGATGAGCTGACGACGATGGCCGACGCCATCCTGTCCGGGGCGTTCGACGGCGAGTTCGACGTTGCGCTGGAGCGCTCCGCCGCGTTCTGCCGAGTCGTGGCGCTGGGGCAGGCCAAGCTGGCCGACAGTGCGGAATGGGGAAACGCCCAGCACGCTACGAAGCTCACCCGCAACGCCCACCAGCTCGTGAAGACCGCCGAGGATCTCGAGGCTTCCGCGAAGGCGTGGCGCCGCGGCCAGCTGGATTGATCTGGCGGAGGCACTAGCGGCCGAGGCCGCGAACGTCAATGTTGACTACCGCGGAGGCCCGTAGAAGACTGATGGTGGCGTCGGACCGCGGTAGCCCCGGGCTCCAACTTTTAGCCGCTTCGAGCGGCCTTCCGCCGAGAGGCGCTCCCGGTTCGGCGCTCTATTCTTGTCCGGGCTCCTGCCCGGAACCCCCGGCCTCAGTAGTCACCGCGTAGGCGCGCAGCACGTCGGATAGCCTGACGGAAGCGCGCCCGGGCTACGGTGCGAGTGCAAAGTGCCATGCCCCCCACATGGCGCCCCGGGCGCGCCTCCCGACGCATCCTCGGCGGCCCCTCCCCCGGGGGAGCCACACCACAAGTGGATGCGTCGGGATACAGGCTATTCCGCGGAATTCGGCCCACCGTGGTCAACAAGTAGAAACTCGGTGGCAAACCGGACCCATCTCCGTGGAAGCTACCGAACCCAGTTCCGTACCAGCTCGAAAAGGGCCTTCCTCGTCACCGCATTCGTCTTCCGCAGGGCATTGGAAATGTGGCTCTCCACGGTGCGGACACTGAGGCCGAGCTGCGAGGCGATCTCCTGGTTCGTCTGGATGCCCGCGAGGAGGGCGATCTCCCGCTCCCGGTCCGTGAGGATCGCGTTCGGAAGCCCCGGCTCGAACGCGATGAACTGCCCCTCCGTCTTGAACCGCGCCGCGAACCTCTCGGCCAGTCGGTCCAGGCCGGTCGCCTGGGAAGAGGAACCCTCGGCCAGCCGGAATCGGCGCGCGGCTCCGTGGAGCAGCATCACGATCTGGTAGGCGTCCCCGTCCGGCACGTAGGCCTCGAGCAGCCGGCTCACCAGACGCAGGTCGCCTTCGAGCGCGGCGCCGGCCACGGCGAGCAGCTGATCGTGCTGGGCGATGCCCCGCTGGTGGAGAAGGGCTTCGACGCGCTCCTTCATCCGGGGTCCAGGCAAGAGGCACAGCGAGAACAGGCCCCCGAAGACGGCTTCGAACACGAAGCCGTGGGCCAGCTGGTCGTCGAGGAGGCGGCTCGCACGGACGTCGAAGGCCTCGGACGTCGGCGGCTTCCGCAGGACGAGTTCGTACACCCCTTTGCCGACTCCGGGCAGCGGGCCGACGTCCCGGGCGCCAGCTCCGGCCTGCTCGCCGAGGGCCGAGGAGACCTCTTCGTCCCGGAGCGAGGAGAGGCGGAGCATCGCGTTGTACAGCGAACTCAGCAGGAAGCCGGGCCGACCCAACGCGAACGCCCACCCCATCAGGTACTCCGCCTCGTCGAATAGACCGCGGTAGAGCAGCGCCAAGGCTGCGACGTAGCTCTGGGTCACGAGGCTGAACTGGTCGACCGTCTGAAGGGCCACCTGGCGTCGGTCGAGCGAGTAGACGAGCGCTTCGTCGAACTTCCCCGCGGCGAAGAGGGCCATCCCGCGGATGAACGGCTCGAACCGAGGCAGCGTGTCGAAGCCGCCGGCAGAGTCCACGGCGGCGACTGCTGCGTCCGGGTTGAACCTGTAGAGCTCGATGAGTCCCTTCGCGATCGCGCTCAGGCCGCTGGTGGGGTGACGGCTGGTCAGCTTGGCGAAGAACTCGTCGACGTCCGCGGGCACTCCTTTGACGTTCGACTCGATGAGGACGGCGAACGCGCGCGCATCGCCCTCCCACTCCGGCTCCTTCGACGCGAAGTCCTCCAAGAGCGCATAGGCGGCGCCAGCATCGCCGTCGTTCGTCAGCCACATCGCCTTGGTGATCGTGAAGAAGAGCCGGTCCCCGGGGTCTCCGCGCCGGGTGTCGGTGCCGCTGAAGACCTCGCAGACCCGGTTCTCGTCAATGGGGGCGCCCCAATAGACCCGCAGGAAGGCGACGGCGTTGGAGAGGCTGGGGTCGGTCTCCCACGCGCGGTAATGGACACGCTCGAAGAACTCGAGCCGCTTGTGGAAATGCCGCACGGTGGCAGCATGGCTGCCCGCGAGTTCGGAGCGCAGGGCACCGAGCGCGGCGCGGACGGGGTCCTCGGCTTCCGACGCGTCGGCGACTTCGTACGACGGCGTCATGAAGCTCTCGCTGAGGGCGCTGCGGAGGATCTTGCGGGACTTGAGGACGTGCCCCGTGAGGTAGTCCTCGACGACGGGCGGGAAGACGGAGGCGAGCAGTTCGCCCTCCGGTCCGGCCACCGCGGAGACCAGGCCGCGATGCTCGAGCCGGTCGAGCACGTCCGTACCGATCGTGTCCACGAGGCGCTCGACGGGGCTGGGGCCGTGGAGCGAGAGCGCCGTGAGGGCTTTGAACTCCTCCGAGCCGAGGCCGTGGAGCATCCCCTCGATAGTCGCGTGCAGATGCTCGTTCATGAGGGTGTTGCCATTCAGGGCCCATCTGCCGTCCCGCAGGACCAGACGTTCGCTCAGCTTGGCCGTCTCGATGATGCGCACCGCCAGCCGCAGGTTGCCCCCGGACTTGGCGAGGATCCGCGCGGAGACGGTCACATCGGCCGGAGCACCCAGCATCTCCAGAATCAGCGCATTGACCTGCTCGTAGCGGAGCGGGGGGATGGCCACTGTCACCTCGGGCCAGCGGCCGAGCGCGACGGCGGGCGCCTTGGACTCAAACGGCACGTCGCTCGCGGTGATGATGAGCGGGACCTCGGTCCGCTTCTGCACCACGTCGATCACGGCAAGGGACTCGCGATCGAGGTTGTCGATGTCATCGACAACCAGAAGCCGCGTACCTGAGCGCGAGAGCTGCTCTGCGAGCAAGTCCGAGATGCCCATGATCCCCACCGTGCGGGTCCGGATGTCGAGGCCCATCGACAGGATCCCGGAGAACGGCACCGACGCGAGCGAGGGAATCGCGAAGATGCTGTAGACCCTCGTCCCCTGCTCCTCCAGATGCTCGACGAGCTGCTTCACGATTGACGTCCTGCCGCTGCCCCGGGAACCGACGATCCGGACACCACGGCCTTGCACGACGTGCCGCAGGACGCGGTCGACCACATGATCAAACAACCTCTTCAGACCTCTCTCATTGCCTGACCCCAGGCGGTGCGGGCAGCCGAGTCGTCGACGCCGTCATGACGATGTCGGGAGGGCGCACTGCGACGTCACGCTCGAGGCTGGGGAAGGGAAGAACTACGCCGGCCACGCTGCCGTTCAGGGGAAACTCCATTCCCTTGAAGAAGGCGCAGCACACAGCTTCGGGATGAGCGTACGAGGGCAACCCCGTGTCTCAGTGGCGGACCACGTCGGTCTCCGTGGAAACCCTGACGCAACCCTCCGTGCCGGATCATCTCCATCGAGACCCCGCTTTTCCGTCCTGATACCGCTTTATCACCTCAATTGAGCGGTTGGAGTCCCCATCATGACGCCAAATCTCCTCGCAGAGGCGCAAGAACCCCACCACGGTGTCCTCCGTGGTGACAACCCCTAATCTCCGCGTTGGGGCACGGTGGCGGCTCAGTGGTCAGCATCACCGGTGCCGCACAAGTTCACTTTTCTCGCGTAGCATGCCTCATGCCGGCCCCCGCCGGACCTGCATCTGCCCTTCAGCGTCGCGAACCGGAGAACCATGAAGCTGCGTCTCTTCCCCCAGGAGACCGCCGCGCTCGAGCTTCTCGCGAAGATGGCACAGCAGTCGGTCTCGGCGGCGCAGGTCCTGTCGGAGATGTTCGGAGCCCGACGACAGGATCACCAGCGGATCTTCGACGAGCTCATGAACCACGAGCGGCAGGCCACCGAGCTCCAGCGCGCGCTCCTCACGCAGCTGCGCACGAGCTTCGTGAATCCCCTTCCCCGCGAGGACCTGCTCGACCTCTCGGAAGGACTCGTGGCGAGCATGGAGCAGCTCGTTGCCGTGGGGGAGGTCGTGGTGCTCAACCGGCTCGACCGGATCGCGCGGGAGGCGTCAGACCAGCTCGAGATCGTCAACCGGCAGGCGGAGCTCACCGTCACTGCAATGCGGAGCCTTGGCCGCCTCGACGACCTCGAGGACTACTGGATCGAGACCATCCGCCTCGCGAAGCGCGCCAATCACACCCACAGGGTCTGGAGCGCAGATTCGCTGCGCGAGCTCTCGATCGGCCACTACGCACGCAACGCGGAGATGGCGCGCGCGCTCCTGAGCGCCGCCCATGCCTTCAGGGACATCGCCACGAACGTGGGCCGCATCATCGTCAAGGAATCCTGACGTGGTCGAAGGAACTCTGCCGTGACGATTGCCCTCAGCGTCGCGGTCGTTGTGGTGACGTCCGTCTTCGGTTTCCTCAACGGCTTCCGCGACGCCTCGAACGCGGTGGGGCTCACGGTCCGGACCCGCGCGCTCACGCCGAGCATCGCCGTCGTCCTCGCCGCCTTCTTCAACGTCATCGGCGCTCTCACGAGCGCGTGGCTCCTGAACTACTTCGGCGGCAGCTGGCTCAAGACGCCCGACGGCGGGCGGGGCCTTGTCCTGCTCCTCGCTGGCGTGGCCGCGGGGAGCCTCTGGAACGTCTACCTGTGGTGGCGCGGCTATCCGTCGTCGTCAACCCACGCGCTCGTGGGCGGGATCGCGGGGGCGAGCATCGCGGCGGTCCTCACCGGCCACTCTCCGCAGGCCGGGGTCGCCGACGTGCTGTGGCTGCAGGTGTGGCTTCCGCTGATCCTGTCGCCCCTCCTCGCCTTCGGCGCGGCGTTCTTCCTCACGAGTCTCGTGACCTGGCTTGCTCGGTATCGCCAGCCGAGCGAGGCCCATGCCGCGCTGCGGGCCTCCCAGTCCGTGGGCACGGCCGCCGTCGCGTTCGGCCACGGCCTCCAGGATGGGCAGCGCATCATCGCTGTCCTGGTCCTCGCCACCCTAGGCTCGAGGGCGGACTGGTCGGCTGTGCCCCCGTGGATCGTGGGCGTGGCCGCGGCGGCCCTCGGATTGGGGACGCTCGCCGGCGGCTGGCGGATCACCTACACGCTCAGTCACCGCCTTGTGCGGACGGATCCGCTGCGGGGCTTCGTCTCGCAGGCCGTCACCACGGTCATGCTGTTCTTCGGGGCGCTGTGGCTCCACTGGCCGCTGTCCACGACCCACACCGTTGCCGCGTCCATCCTCGGGGCGGGCAGCAACCAGGACTTTGCGGCGGTCAAGGGAAATCTCCTGGCCCGGCTCGTGGCCTTCTGGATCGCCACCCCTCTGGCCACGGCCCTCCTCGGGCTCATCCTCGGCCTTGCTCTCGACCCCCTCGCCAGGTTCTGAGCCCGCGCTACCGGCCCGGAGGGCGACTCCCTAGCAGCTCACCCGAAGCGGCCGGAGACGTAGTCCTCGGTGGCTTTCACCTTGGGGTTGTTGAAGATGTCCGTGGTGGCCGCGTACTCGATGAGCTTGCCCGGCTTGCCGGTGCCGGCGATGTTGAAGAACGCCGTCTTGTCAGAGACGCGGGCCGCCTGCTGCATGTTGTGCGTCACGATCACGACCGTGTAGTCCTCCTTGAGCTCCTCGATGAGGTCCTCGATGGCGAGGGTCGAGATCGGGTCGAGGGCCGAGCACGGCTCGTCCATGAGGATCACGTCCGGCTTCACCGCGATGGCGCGCGCAATGCAGAGGCGCTGCTGCTGGCCGCCCGAGAGGCCCGAACCGGGCTTGTCGAGGCGGTCCTTGACCTCGTTCCAGAGGTTGGCCCCGCGGAGCGAGGACTCCACGAGCCCGTCCGCGTCGCTCTTCGAGATGCGCTTGCCGTTGAGCTTCACCCCGGCCAGCACGTTGTCGCGGATAGACATCGTGGGGAACGGGTTGGGCCGCTGGAAGACCATACCCACATGGGTGCGCACCGCCACCGGATCGACGCCGGCGCCGTAGAGGTCGTCGCCGTCGAGCAGCACCTCGCCCTCGACGCGCGCGCCCGGGAGCACCTCGTGCATGCGGTTGAGCGTGCGCAGGAAGGTGGACTTGCCGCAGCCCGACGGGCCGATGAAGGCTGTGACGGAGCGGGCGGCGATGGTGATGTTGACGCCCTCGACGGCCAGGAAGTTGCCGTAGTAGACGTTCAGGTCCTTGACGTCGATTCGCTTGGACATGCTTTCCTTCGATTCGGTGCGGTCTGGAATGCGCTGGCGCAGGGCTCAGTCAGCGTCCGGTCTTCGGCGCGAAGAACCGGGCCACGAGGCGCGCGACGAGGTTGAGGATCATGACGCAGATGATGAGCACCAGCGCCGCGCCCCATGCGCGCTGAAGGCTCGGATCCGGGTTCGAGGGCGAGGTCGGGTTGAGGATCTGCGTGTAGATGAACGTGGGCAGCGAGGACATCCAGTCCGCGAAGGCGTTCGTGTTGATCTTCGTGGCGAAGCCGGCGGTGACCAGGATCGGAGCCGTCTCGCCGATGACTCGGGCGATCGCCAGGGTGACGCCCGAGGCAATGCCGGAGATCGCCGTGGGAATCACTACCTTGAGGATGGTGCGCCACTTGCGCACGCCCAGCGCGTAGGAGGCCTCGCGGAGCTCGTTCGGAACGATCCGCAGCATCTCCTCGCTCGAGCGCACCACCACCGGGATCATCAGCACCGAGAGCGCGACGGCGGCCACGAACCCGGTCTTGGTGCCCGGCCCGAAGATCGTGGCAAACAGGGCGGCGGCGAAGAGGCCTGCGACGATGGACGGGATGCCGGTCATGACATCCACGAAGAACGTGATGCCCCGCGAGAGCCGGTTCCCGTTGCCGTACTCGACGAGGTAGACCGAGGTGAGCAGGCCGATCGGGACCGAGATGATCGTGGCCCAGAGCGTGATGATCAGCGTGCCGAGGAGCGAGTGGTAGATGCCGCCGAGGACCTTCGTGCCGTTGTTGGCGGACTCGTTGTCCTGGATGCCGCTCACGCCGTTCATCGAGGTGGTCAGGAAGCCGGGCGTCGCGAGGCCTTTGGCGCCCTCCACGAGCACGGTCCAGATGACCGAGATGAGCGGCAGGAGGGCCACGAGGAAGGCGCCGACCACGAGGCACGTAGCGAGCTTGTCCTTCGCTTTGCGGGAGCCTTCGATGGCGCCGCTCCACGCGACGTAGACGACCGTGAACACGATCGCGGCGAAGACGCCCCACCCGAAGGGGTTGAAGCCCACGAGCGTGGAGAGCGCGGCGCCGAGCACGAGGCCGACGACGACGGCGACCCAGATCGCGTAGCGCGGCAGGCGATTCCGGGTCAGGGCAGAACGGCGCGGTGCGGAAGTGATGGAGGCCATGTCAGTTCGCTCCCGAGAATTCCTTGTGGCGGCTGATGACCCAGCGGGCGACGACGTTGACCACGAGGGTGATGACGAAGAGGACGAGGCCGGCGGCGATGAGCGTGCTGAGGCTCAGGCCGCTCGCCTCGGGGAAGTTGAGGGCGATCTCCGCCGCGATCGTCTGGTTGCCGGACTTGATGAGGCTCGCAAGGAGCGGGCCCGAGGAGAGCACCAGGGCCACCGCCATCGTCTCGCCGAGCGCGCGGCCGAGACCGAGCATGACGGCGCTGATCACGCCGGGCCGGGCAAACGGGAACACGGCCATCTTGATCATCTCCCACCGCGTCGCTCCGAGGGCCAGCGCCGCCTCCTCGTGGAGCTTGGGCGTCTGAAGGAAGATCTCGCGGGAGATCGACGTGATGATCGGGATGATCATGACCGCCAGCACGATTGACGCGGTCAGGACCGTCTTGCCGGTCGCGGAGGGCGGTCCCGCGAAGATCGGGATCCAGCCGAGGGTCGAGGAGAGCCAGTTGTAGCCCGGGACGAGCGCCGGCGCGAGGAAGGAGATGCCCCACGCGCCGAAGACGACCGAGGGGATCGCCGCGAGCAGGTCGATCACGTAGCCCAGGATCTGCGCGATCTTGCGGGGAGCGTAGTGCGAGATGAAGAGGGCCACGCCGATGGAGATCGGGGTGGCGATGACCAGGGCGATGACCGCCGCGATCACCGTTCCGATGACGAGCGGCAGGATGTAGGCCCAGAAGCCCTTCCCTCCGGCGATCTGATCCTGCGGGGCCACGAGCGCGGGGAAGGCCTGCGCGATGAGGAAGACCGCGACGGCGAAGAGGACTACCAGGATGATCACGCCTGCCGCGAGCGCAGCTCCCGAGAAGATGTTGTCTCCCCCGGCGCCCTCGCGCGCAGACAGTGGGCGCGGCCCTTCGGCCTGCTCCGGGGTCTTGGTCTGGGTCGTGGTCACATCAGGTCCCTTGGATGTTTCAGGGGTCATTTCGCCAGCGGTTCTCGTCATCTTGACACGTCCTCTCGGACCCAGCGCAAGGCCCGCCCCAGCCGGTTTCGGTCGGGGCGGGCTTGCACTGGAGACCTGTTGACTAGGACTTGACCTTGATGGAATCGATCGCGGTCTTGGCCTTCGCGGCGAGGGCCGAGGAAAGCGGGGCGCTCTTCGCGGCGGAGGCTGCGGCCTTCTGGCCGGCGTCGGACACGACGTAGTTCTCCCACGCCTTCACGAGGTCCACGGTGGCCTGATCCTTGTAGGCCGTGCAGACCACGTGGTACGAGACGAGGACGATCGGGTACGCCGAGGTGTCGGTCGTGGTCCGGTCGAGGTTCAGCGCGAGATCGTTCGCGGCGCGGCCGTCGGCCGGCTTCGAAATCTCGACGGCCTTCGCGGCGCCCTCAGCGGAGAGGGCCACGAACTGGCTGCCGACCTTGATCTTGGCCTTGCCGAGGCTGCCGCTCACGGCGGAGTCATCGGCGTAGGCGAACGCGCCCTGGGTGTCGGTCACCGTCTTGACGACGCCGGAAGTGCCCTTGGCGTTCTCGCCGGGGAGTGACGCCGGCCAGGTCTGGCTCGACTTGTCGGTCCAGGCCGACGGGGCGGCCTTGGCAAGGTACTCCGTGAAGTTCTGAGTGGTGCCCGAGTCGTCGGAACGGTGCACCGGCGTGATCTTGAGATCCGGGAGGTTGACGCCCGAGTTGTCGGCGGCGATCGCCGGGTCGTTCCACTTCGAGATCTGGCCGCGGAACATCTTGGCGATCGTGTCGGCCGAGAGGTTCAGGGTAGTGACGCCCGGGAGGTTGAAGGTCACGGCGATCGGGGAGATGTACACCGGGATGTCGAGGGCGCCGTCGGGGCCGCACACGGCCTTCGCGGAGTTGAGCTCATCGGTCGTCATGGCAGCGTCGGACCCGGCGAACTGGCTTGCGCCCGAGATGAACGTCTTGCGGCCTGCGCCCGAGCCGTCGGGCGAGTACTGGACGGTGACGCCCGGGTTGGCCTGGGTGAACCCCTGCTTCCACGCGTCGACAGCGGCCGACTGCGCGCTCGAACCCGTGCCGGTCAGAGTCCCGGTGACCTTCGGGCCCGACGGCGTTGCGCTGGGGGCGCTGCTGCCGGCGGGGTTGTCGGAACCGCACGCCGACAGCGCAAGGGCGCCTGCGGCAACGACGGCGACGGCCGAAAGACGGCCGAAACGGATAGCCTTCACGAAATGACCCCTTCCAGGGTGGTTTCAGGTGCGCCGTGCGAAAGGCGCGTCCGAACGGGTGCGTACGAGTCGTACTGATTCGAAGCTAGGTTCCTCAGGTAAAGAGATTCCGCGCCGTCGGTTAACGGAAGATGAACGGGCGGCGGAGTTGGGGTGACAACCGGCGCGGGAGTCTTGCACATCACACGGCCCTCTGAGTAAAGGGCCCAGCCGGCCTCCCTAGACTGCCTCTATGCAGCGGTTCGAGCAGGTGGAACACGTCGTCCGTGACCGGGCGAGAGCCGGGTGGGCGCGCACGCGGGCCTCAGCCCTTCCTGCGCTCCTCATGACCGTCGGCGCCGTGCTCGCCTACCTGATCGCGCAGTACCTGCTCGGGCATGTGGGCCCCATCTTCGCGGCGACCTCAGCGCTCATCGCCCTCGGGTTCGGCCGCGACCTGACGGTGCGGAAGGTTCTCGAGGTATCAGTCGGCTGCACGCTCGGCATCGCCTTGGGCGACCTCGTGGTGACCTACGCCGGTGCCGGCATCTGGCAGGCCGGTTTCGCGCTCATCGTCTCACTCCTGCTCGCCCGCTTCCTCGACCGCGGGGTGATCTTCGCTACTCAGCTCGGCATCCAATCGCTCTTCGTCGTCCTGCTGCCGACCCCGGTCGGGGGGCCGTTCACGCGAAGTATCGACGCCGTCGTCGGCGGCCTGGTCTCGCTGCTCATCACCGCGCTCATCCCCCGCGATCCGCGGGTGCAGCCGCGCCAAGATCTCCAGGAGCTCGTCGGCGCGTTCTCCGCGATGCTGCGCGAGTGCTCCGAGGCGCTCGTGGACAGCGACTCGACGCGGGCGTGGCACGCGCTCGTCCGCGGCCGTGGCTCCCAGGCGCTCGTGGACACGATACGGACCACGCTCAAGACCTCTGGCGAGGTCGCCCGGCTCGCCCCCGCGTATCGGCGGTACCGGGGCGAGATCGAGAGCTTCGCGCAGGCCGTCGAATACCTCGACCTCGCCCTGCGCAACGGGCGCGTCGTCGCGAGACGCCTCACGAGCGCGATCAACAACGCCGCACTCTCGAGCGCGGCGGCGGAGGGCATCGCCGACCTCCTGGAGGACACCGCCGAGGCCCTCGACCTTGTGGCCGCGGGGCTTTCCACCTCGGACCGCGCCGAACGCCGGGCCAACCTCCGCTCCGCCGGACTCATGCTCGAGGACATCGCCGCCCGCGCCCACCCCCGCAAGCTCCATGTGGAGCGGCTCGAGGGCGAGGCCCTGGTGATCCTCATCCGCCCCATGCTCGTGGACCTCCTCGAGGCCACCGGCTACGAGCACAACGACGCGATCGCGCTCCTGCCGGACCTGTGACTCCCAGGAATGTCCGAGGCCACGGCTAGCCTTGGGCACATGGCTTCGAAGACTTCCGCCCGCTCCTCCCGCGCCGCCGCCTACCGCTGTGCCGAATGCGGATGGACCACGGCGAAGTGGGTGGGGCGGTGCGGCGAATGCCAGTCATGGGGCACGGTCGAGGAGGTCGGCGTCACCGTGGCGCGGACGACGGCGGCCACGAGCGTCCGCGAACCGGCCCGCCAGATTGCCGAGGTCGATGCGACCGAGGCCGCCTTCCTGCCCACTGGCGTGAGCGAGCTCGACCGAGTCCTCGGGGGCGGGCTCGTGCCGGGCGCGGTCATCCTCCTTGCGGGCGAGCCCGGCGTGGGCAAGTCGACGCTGTTGCTCGACGTCGCCGCCAAGGTCGCCGGCACGGGAAGCACTCCCGGCGGAGTCCTCTACGTGACGGGCGAGGAGTCCGCCGCCCAGGTGAAGCTTCGCGCCGAGCGGATCGGTGCCGTCGCCCCCGGCCTGTATCTCTCGGCGGAGACGGACCTCGCCCAGGCCCTCGGGCAGGTCGAGAAGCTGGAGCCGCGCCTCCTCGTCGTCGACTCCGTCCAGACCCTCTCGAGCGTGGAAGTCGAGGGAAGCGCAGGCGGCGTCTCGCAGGTCCGCGAGGTCGCGGCGTCGATCATCGCAGCGGCCAAGCGCCGGAACATGACCACCCTCCTCGTGGGCCACGTGACGAAGGACGGCTCGATCGCGGGCCCGCGCCTGCTCGAGCACCTCGTGGACGTCGTCTGCCAATTCGAAGGCGAACGGCACTCGCGGCTGCGCCTCATCCGCGCCGTGAAGAACCGCTACGGGCCCACGGACGAGGTCGGCTGCTTCGACCTGGGCGAAGAGGGGATCTCGAGTGTCACCGATCCGTCGGGGCTCTTCGTCTCGCGCACGAAGGAGCCCGTCTCCGGAACGTGCATCACCGTGACGCTCGAGGGACGGAGGCCGCTGCTCGCGGAGGTCCAGTCGCTCCTAGCCGAGAGCGTCAACGGCCAGCCTCGGCGCGCCACGAGCGGGCTCGATTCCTCCCGCGTCGCCATGCTGCTCGCGGTCCTCCAGCAGCGCGCGGGCTGCATCCTGCACAAGGACGACAGCTACGTTGCCACCGTCGGCGGCGTCAAGCTCAGCGAGCCCGCCACAGACTTGGCGGTCGCCCTCGCCGTCGCCTCGGCCAAGACGCGCCAAGCGCTTCCGCAGCGGCTCATCGCGTTCGGGGAGGTCGGCCTCGCAGGCGAGGTGCGGCCGGTGCCGGGCATCAACCGGCGCATTCAGGAGGCCCACCGCCTCGGGTTCACCCACGCCGTGGTTCCGGCGAGCCCCAACGGACCGGGCGAGATTCCGTCCGGTTTCTCCGTCCGTGAAGTGGGTCACGTGGCCGAGGCGCTCGGCCTCCTCATCACGCCATCCTGAGGCCGAATCGTTGCCATTTCCCGGCACGTAGGCGTCTACACGCGCATATACCATGGGACTCAGTGCCCACGTGGGTGCCTTTGCTGTGCCGCGAAAGGGAACGTCATATGGCTCGGAGCCCCGAGGAAGTGCTCGCCGACACCTTGGGTCGGGTTGCACCGGGAACCGGTCTCCGTGACGGACTCGAACGCATCCTCCGCGGGCGAACGGGCGCTCTCATTGTCCTCGGCTTCGATCGCACCGTCGAGTCCCTCTGCTCGGGCGGCTTCGAAATCGGCATCGAGTTCTCGCCGACGCGCCTGCGGGAGCTCGCGAAGATGGACGGCGCCATCGTCATGGACCGCGAGGCGAGGACCATCATCCGCGCGGCCGTGCATCTGGTGCCGGACTCGACCATCCCCACCTCCGAGTCCGGAACCCGTCACCGCACCGCAGAACGCGTCGCGATCCAGACCGGCCTCCCGGTCATTTCCGTCAGCCAGTCCATGCAGATCATCGCCCTGTACGTGGGCGGCCTGCGGTTCGTCCTCGAAGGCTCGGAGAAGGTGCTCGCCCGCGCGAATCAAGCGCTCGCCACTCTCGAGCGCTACCGGGCCCGGCTCGACCAGGTGACCAATTCCCTCTCCGCACTCGAGATCGAGGCCATGGTCACCGTCCGGGACGTCGCGCAGACCCTACAGCGCCAGGAGATGGTCCGGCGCATCTCCGAGGAGATCAGCCAGTATGTGCTCGAGCTCGGCGAGGACGGCCGTCTGCTCTCGCTCCAGCTGGAGGAACTCACAGTGGGCCGCGGGCCGGGCAGCGACGTCGTCATCCGCGATTACGCGGGCGACGACGCGACGCCCGAGACCATCGAAGCGGCAGTCCAGGCCCTCGCGGATCTCTCGGCCACCGACCTCATCGACCTCAACCGCGTGGCCGCGATCCTCGGCTACGCGGGCGGCGAAGCGACGCTCGACGCCGTCGTCGAACCCCGTGGCTACCGCCTCATCTCGGGCCTCAAGCCGGTCCCTCGTGCTGTGGCCGAGCGGCTGGTGGATCACTTTGGGGGCCTCCAGAACCTCATGGCCGCGACCATCGAGGACCTCATGACCGTCGACGGCATCGGGGAGCAGCGTGCCCGGACGGTCCGGGAGGGACTCAGCCGCATGGCCGAGGCGAGCCTCCTGGACCGTTTCCTCTGACCGCTGCTTCTCTGACCTATGGGTCAGGCCCGTGCGCTTCACTGGAGCGTGAATACGGCCTTCGGGCTCTGGAGCGATCCGAGCGACGTCGTCAGCACGTAGGTGCCCGGAAGCGGCTTGACGGTGATGGCCTTGCAGCCCTCCGTCGACCGGACGCGCGACCAAGGGAGGTTCGCGATCTCGGTGGCCCCGGGGGCGAGGGTCTTCACGAGGTCCTCGGCCCCGTCCTGGCAGTCCTTCGAGTCGTAGATCCGGTCCGCGCCGCTGACAATCAGGTATTCCATCTGGCTCGTCCCCACATCGACGGGGCACGGGATCGCGTTCTGGTTGGTGACCTTGAGGGTCAGCACCGGATTCTCTGTCGGCCCGTACACCGGCTTGTCGGTGGACGCAGCCACAGCGATCTTGGCGGGGTCGCACGTCGGAGTCGGGGAGGCGGTCGGATCGCCGGTCGCTGCCGCCGGGGCCGCGGTTGCCGCGGCCGTGGTCGCCGCGGCCGTGGTCGCCGCGGCCGCAGCTGAGGAGGAAGCCGTCGGCGAGGGCGTGGGCGTCGCGAGCGGTGCGGAATCGACAGCGGCGCGCGCCGCCGACGAGTGCCCCAGCCCGCGCACGAGGGTCCAGGCGCCGAGCGCGAGGACACCGAGCACAAGGACAAGGAGCGTCGCCGCGACGAGACGGCGACGCCGGTAGACAGCTTGGCTTTGTCGTTGTGGAACGGGTCGTCGCGGCGTGGGCATGCTTCAAGGCTAGGAAACCTTGCCGCTGAGACCGGGTCGGCGCGCCGCCACGGCTACAGTGGAATGGCCCGCTCATGCAAGGAGGAGCCCTGACCGCCGTCGCCGCGCCAGCCCTCGACCCTGCCGTGCTCGAAGGGCTGCACGAGACCATCGTGGAGTGGTTCGCCAACGAGGCGCGCGACCTCCCGTGGCGCGACCCCGAATGTAGCCCCTGGGGAATCCTCGTCAGCGAGGTGATGCTCCAGCAGACCCCGGTGGTGCGGGTCCTCCCCGTCTGGCGCGAGTGGATGGAGCGCTGGCCGCATCCGGCTGATCTGGCCGCGGAGCCGGCAGGCGAGGCCGTCCGGGCGTGGGGCCGTCTGGGCTATCCACGCCGCGCGCTGCGCCTCCACGCTGCCGCGACGGTCGTCGCCCACGAGAACGACGGCGTTCTTCCGGACACCGAGGCCGGCCTCCTCAGTCTTCCCGGGGTGGGTGGCTATACAGCCGCCGCCGTGGCTGCGTTTGCGTTTGGGCGGCGGGCCGCCGTCGTCGACACAAACATCCGCCGCGTGCACGCGCGCCTCGTGCGCGGCGAGGCGCTGCCCTCGCCGGCGCTTACGGCGGCCGAGCGCAGGCTCGCCGAGGAACTGCTCCCGGACGACGACGGCGCAGGTCGCCTTTCCGCCTCGGTGCGCTGGAACGCTGGGGTCATGGAGCTGGGAGCCGTGATCTGCACGGCCCGCTCTCCGAAGTGCGCCGCGTGCCCGGTGGCGCGGAACTGTGCGTGGCGAGCGGCGGGTGAGCCGCCGCCGTCGTACATCCCGAAGGGCCAGGCCTGGCACGGCACGGACCGGCAGGTGCGGGGCGCCGTCATGGCCGTGCTCCGGGCGGCCTCGCGGCCTGTGCCGCGCGCCCTCTTCGACGCGCCGCTGCTTCCCGCGGCCTTCGGCGAGGGCCCGATCGCGGCGGCGCTCGCGCGGCTTCATGCCCTCGAGCCCGATCCCGAACGGCTCGAGCGCTGCATCGCCGGCCTTCTTGCGGACGGCCTGGCGGCCGAACGGGACGGCGGGCTCGTCCTGCCGTAGCCTTTCGTCATGAGCGGGCTTCACGCCCTCCGGGTGGCCTCCGCCGCACTGGCCGCTGCCGTGGCCGTGCTCCCCCTCGCCGCCTGCGTCCCCGGGCCAGTTGCCTGCCCCGCGATCGCGGCGGCGCCCGTCGTCACCCTCCACATCACGCCGCAGCGCGCGGCCACGCTGAGGGCCGGCACCCTCTGGGGAGAGGCCTGCCAAGACGGTGTGTGCAGCGGCGGCCAGCTGGAAGTCCTCGACGACTCCGGGCCCTCGGCCTCCGGCTGGAAACGGGCGTCGATCCTGATGCGGACCCTCACGGAAAGCCCGATCGACGTCACCGTGAAGGGGACCGATACCTCAGGCACGCCGATCGAGACCCTGAAGACAACATTCGCGCCGAGGGTCGAGCATCCATGGGGACCTCAGTGCCCTGCCGCGCTGATCGCCGACGTCACGTTCGACGTCGGGAGCCTGGGGACCGCTACTCCCGCGCCCGCCCCGCGAGCCACCTGATCATGCGCGTGTTGCCGAGGGTGTTGGGCTTGACACGCGCCAGGTCGAGGAACTCCGCAACGCCTTCGTCGGAGGAGCGCAGGAGCTCCGAGTACACCTCGGGATCCACGGCGGACTGGTCCGCCATGACCTCGAATCCGTGGCGCTCGAAGAAGCCCACCTCGAAGGTCAGGCAGAAGACCCTCTGGACGCCCACGTCGACCGCATCCTGGAGGAGCTGCTCCACGAGCGCATGGCCCACGCCCCTCCCCCGCCAGTCGTCCGCCGCGGCGAGCGTGCGCACTTCGGCGAGGTCCTCCCACATCACGTGCAGGGCGCCGCAGCCGATGAGCTCTCCCTCGGGCGTCTCGGCGACGCGGAACTCCTGAATCGCCTCGTAGTAGGCCACCGATTCCTTGGAAATGCGGATCCTGCGCTCGGCGAGGGGGGCAATGAGACGCCTGATTGCCGCGACATCGCTGGTCCGCGCGCGTCGCAGCCGGAAGGCCTGTGCGGCGACGGACTCAGTGACGGGTTGCGCGGCAGTCATGGAGCCATCCTAGGTGCCGGGCTGAGGCCTTCGCCGGTCCGGCCCCCCGCTAAGCCCCCAGCTCCCGGAAGTAGTAGAGCTGCGGCTCCGGCTGCCCGGCGTCTCGGTTCCGGTAGCCATGGTGCTCGTAGAAGCGCCGGGCATCGACGTCCTCGCCGTCCACGTTGATCTCCACGAGCTCCGCGCCCCGCTCGCCGACGCGGTCTTCGACCGCCCCGAGGAGGAGCGAGCCGAGGCCTTCGCCCCGGCTGCCCGGCACAACATACAGTTCGTCCAGGAGCGCCACGGGACCCCGGTACCAGACGTTCGGGCGGAGAGTCACGAGTGCGACACCGACCGCGGGCTCCCCGACGAGCAGCGCCAGAGTGTCCTCCCGTTCCAAGAGCACCGTAAGGCGTTCCGCGAGAACTCGGATCCCGGGCGTGGGCGTGCCGAACTCCTGATTGAAGGCGTCGAGCAGTTCAGCGACGACGATGGCTTGGCCCGGCGTGGCGAGCCGCGGAACGTCCATGGCTTCCTACAACCCCAATTCCTCCGGCAGCTCGCGCTTCTCCCCGAGCACATGCTCGGCGAGGAACGCCTTGACCACTCCGTACCAGACCTTCGCGTGCTGCGGCTTCAGGATCCAATGGTTCTCGTCCGGGAAGTAGAGGAAGCGATGCGGCGTGCGGCCCTCCTCGTCGGCGGCGAGCTGGGATGCGCTCAGGAGCTCGTACCAGAGGCGGAGTCCCTCGCCGATGGGGACGCGATAATCCTTGTCTCCGTGGATCACGAGCATGGGAGTTCGGATCTCGCCCACGGACTGGTGCGGCGAGTTTGCGTCCGCCATGGCCGCGTCCATCTCCTTCGCCCAGTAGTGGGCCA
The DNA here is from genome assembly GCF_051955515.1 of Sinomonas sp. Taxonomy (GTDB): domain Bacteria; phylum Actinomycetota; class Actinomycetes; order Actinomycetales; family Micrococcaceae; genus Sinomonas. The sequence goes on along the minus strand of NZ_JBQCGQ010000257.1, from coordinate 5,991 downwards.
TGTCCGTGGTCGCGCCGAAGCCCTCGAGGGCCCAGAGGCTTGCGTGGGTCACGACGGCACGGAACCGATCCGTGTGGCCCGCTACCCAGTTCGCCATGTACCCGCCGAAGGAGCCGCCCATGGCTGCCGTCCGATCAGGGTCGAGGTCCGGCCGTTCGAGGGCGGCGTCCGTGAGCGCCATGAGGTCCGTGAACGGCTCAGCTCCCCATCGGCCCCAACCCCGCTGGATGAAGTCCTGGCCGTAGCCCGTGGACAGCGCAGGGTCGGGCAGGAGGACGGCGTAGCCCTGAGCGGTCATGAGCCAGGGGTTCCAGCGCCACGTCCAGGCGTTCCAGGAGCCGATCGGGCCTCCGTGGATCCAGAGGAGGAGCGGATGGCGCCGCGGTGCCTGACTGTGGGATTCCGACTCCCGGGGCAGCGCAAGCCACGCCCGGAGCGGGCTCCCGTCCTCGGCCGTTGCGGTGACTTCCTCGAGCCTGCCCGGGATCTCCGGCCGCTCGGCCGGGTTGAGCAGACGAGTCGCCTCCCCGGTCTCGAGGTCGATCCGGACGGCCTCCGGCGGGAAGAGATACGAGCTGCGAAGCGCGTAGGCTGCCCGACCGTCAGGCGCGACGACCACGTCGGTGTAGGCGCCGTCGTCGTGCGTCACGGGGGCAACCTCGCCGCTCGCGATGTCGATGCGGAACACCGGCGAGCGGCCGCCGTCGTCCGCGGTGACCAGGAGCGCCGAGCTGTCGGGGAGCCACGCGGCGGGGTGGGCCAGCCGGTCCCAATCGGCGGCGAGCCGCCGCAGCTCGCCCTGCTCGAGGTCGAGGAGGTGCAGCTCGCTGGTGAACGACTGCGTGGGGGTCGTGTGAGGCTCGACGACGACCGCGAGCAGGCGGCCGTTCGGGCTCACGGGGCCGGGGAAGAAGTCCTTCCGGTCCTCCGACAGCAGGGTTCTACGGGTGCCGGTGGCCACGTCGACCGCAACTACCTCGTCCCGGAGGTCCGCCTTCGCGAGGGGCTTGAGGAAGCCCGCGTAGAGGGTGCGGCCGTCCGGACTCACGTGGGCGTCCCCGAACCGCAGGCGCGCCCCGGCGTCCGGCGTGAGGTTGCGCAGCTCGAGGGTGGGCCCCTCGTCGAGAGTGGCCGGTTTCCCCGGTTCTGGAGCCTCCTGGGAGGGTTCGACGGCGAACAGCCGCGGCTCGTCCGGTCCCAAGTCCGCGTCCCAGAAGCGGACCGGGTACGCCGAGTGCAGCACGGCCGAGACCTTGTTGTCCTTGCGGGCCTTGCGGCGCTTGTCGTCGTCGTCCTCATCCTTGCTGCCCGGCAGGACGGAAGCCTGGACGAACGTCCCGTCCGCGGACCGCGCCGTGAGTACCGACTCCACTCCGCCAGCTCGGCTCAGGACCACGCGCGCCTCGCCACCGTCACGCGGGAGGAGCCAGAGGGCGTTGACGGGTTCCTCATCCGGTTTCTCGGGGTCGGGGCGGGCCGAGGTGAAGAAGAGGTCGCCGTTCGCGGCGAAGGCCGCTCCGGCCTCGCCCTTGGCGCTGCGGGTGATGCGGCGGGCGGGCCGCTCCCCCGCGGGGTCCAGCTCCCAGAGCGCCGAGCCGTACTCGGTGCCCTTGCCGTTCAGCGTCGCCACGGTCGTGACGAGTCGGGAGCCATCCGGGCTCAGGACGAGCCCGCTCAGTCGCGGGATGGCAACGTAATGGTCGAGGTGATGGAACGGTGTCTCGGGAGCTTCTTCGGGGCCGGACTGTGTCTGCGGCTCGTCGATCTGGACGTCGGCACTCATGGCACTGATTCAACCCGTTCTGTGGCCCAGAGCACAGAGGCGTTCACTCATGGTGAAACAGTCCTTTCAGATTTGGCGGGTCACTCCGGCTCGCCGAAGTTGCGCTCCACGAGCTCGCGCACCATGCCGACGGCGGCCTCCGCCTCGGGTCCGGACGCCTCCACCACCACCTGCGACCCCTTCCGCGCCCCGAGCGCCATCAGGGCCATGACCGACTGGGCGTCGGCGCCGTTGATCGTGATCTGGGCATCGAACTGGGAGAGTCGCCCCGCGAGGACAGCGGCTGGGCGAGCGTGCAGGCCGGTTCGGTTAGTAAGCGTGAGGACAGCCGAGGCGGTCGGTTCCCCCACCTCCGGCCCCTCCTCCGCCGGGGCACCCGGCACGGCTTCTTCCGCGGCGCGCATGACTGCGTCGAGGCCGGCCCCGGCCTCCGCGGCCACCGCGGCTGCCACGGATCCCTCCACGAGGGCGGCGTCGGCGACGCGAACCCGGGAGCGCTGGTCGTCGTCGAGGAACTCGAGCACGGACTCCGCCGTCATGACGGCCGAGCCAAGGTCGGCGAGGATCACGACCCCCTCGCCCTGATCCGCCTCCTCGACGCCCTTCATCACCTTCTCGAAGCTCGTCCCGAGGCCGCCGTCGTCCATCCCGCCCGCGGCGACGATGGGCACGGACCGGGCCATCTGCTCGGCGAGTTCCACGACGCCCTCGGCGAGGCGCGTGCTGTGCGAGACGATGAGCAGGCCGACGGGGGTCACGTGACCTCACCCGAGAGGATCTCGCTGACGGCCGCGGTGACGGCGGCGCGGAGGATGTACGACGTCGACACGGCCCCTGGGTCGAGGTGGCCGGCGCTCCGGTCCCCAAGGTAGCTCGCGCGCCCCTTCCGCGCGACCAGCGGCTTCGTCGCGCGGGCGCCCTCCTCGGCAGCGGACGCGGCGGCCTCAAGGGCGGCTTCGCCGTCGGCCGCTCTCGCCGCCGCCTCGACGGCCGGCGCCCAGGCATCCACCATCGTCTTGTCGCCCGGCTCGGCCTTCCCCCGCGCCACGATCCCGTCGCGTGCTGCGGCCAGAACGGCCTCGACGGCGTACCCATCGAGCGCCGTGCGGTCGCCGGCGGCAATCGATGCCCGCAGGAAGGCCGTCCCGTACAGCGGGCCGGCGGCCCCCCCGACCGTGCTCATGAGCGTGGTCGCCGCCAGCTTGAGCGCGGCCGCCACCGACTCGCTGGGACTCTCGTCGAGCTTCGCCACGACGGCCCGGAACCCCCGGTCCATGTTCTCGCCGTGGTCCCCATCGCCGATGGCCCGGTCGAGTTCGATGAGCTCGTCGCGGTGCGCGGCCAGGACGCGGGCCGCCTCCCGGAGCCAGCGGTCGGCCCAAGCCGCGTCGAGGGCGGTCATGTCACAGCCCCCATCTGAGTGCCGGCGTCCGGACGGGGGCGTCCCAGAGGGCTGTGAGCTCATCGTCGAGGCGCAGGACGGTGACGGAGCACCCCTGCATCTCGAGGGACGTGACGTAATTTCCCACAAGGCTCCTTTCGAGGGTGATGCCGCGCTCGGCGAGCAGCTGCGCCGCCCGCCGATACACGATGTAGAGCTCCGAGAGGGGAGTCCCGCCCATTCCGTTGACGAGCAGGAGCGCCTTCTCCCCGGGGGCCAGGCCGAGGTCCTCGAGAACGGGCGCGAGGAGGTGGTCAGTGAGGGCGTCCGCAGGCTCAAGCCCCACCCTTCGGCGCCCGGGCTCGCCGTGGATGCCGATCCCGATCTCGATCTCGTCGTCGCCGAGGTCGAAGCTCGGCTTACCTGCATGGGGGACGGTGCACGGCGTGAGGGCCAGGCCCATCGAACGCACGTTCTCGGCGACGCGACGGGCGACTGATTCCACCGCATCGAGGGAATCCCCCCGCTCGGCTGCCGCCCCCGCGATCTTCTCGACGAGGACCGTCCCCGCGACCCCGCGACGGCCCGCCGTGTAGAGCGAGTCCTCGACGGCCACGTCGTCGTTGACGAGCACGCTCCTGACGTCGAGGCCCTCGGCCTGGCAGAGCTCGGCGGCGGTTTCGAAGTTGAGCACGTCGCCCGTGTAGTTCTTCACAATATGGACGACGCCGGCCCCTCCGTCCGCTGCCTGGCTCGCCGGGACGATCTGGTCTGGCGTCGGAGAGGTGAAGACGGCACCCGGCACCGCGGCATCCAGCATCCCCTGGCCCACGAAGCCCGCGTGCAGCGGTTCGTGCCCGCTCCCGCCGCCCGAAAGGAGCCCGACCTTCCCACTGACCGCCCCGCCCCTTCGCGTCACGTAGAGCGGATCGAGATGGACCTCGACGAGGTCCGCGTGGGCCATCCCGAAGCCCTCGGCGGACTCCTCGACCACAGATCTCGGGTCGTTGATGAGCTTCTTCACGTGCGGAGCCTACCCGCCGCGTTCGTCACTTGGGTAGAACGCGGTCAGTGGGTGTCGCGGGAGCTTCCGGGCTTAATCCCCCAAGAGTCCCTCGGGATCCAGGGCATCCTTGGCCGCGGCGCGCGCGGCGTTCACCCGGTCCGACCACGCCGGCGATGTGTCCGGCGCACCTCCGAGGAAATTGCGCGGCGTGTGGCCGTTGCCGAAGGCGCTGAGGGCCGCGAGGGTCCTCTCGATCTCCGCCGGAACGAGGTGGGCGATGGGCGGAGCCATCACGCCGACGACGTGGGCCGCGTAGCCGAGGCCGAGGGCGGACGCTGCGCGCCCGTCGTCGCTCGTCAGGGCGCCGCCGAGAAGCCGGAACTCCAGCATGGGCAGCAGGCACTCGGCCTCGGGGCCTGCGAGGGCGAGCGCGGCGTCGATCGCAGCGGGCGTCAAGTCCTCGATTCCCACTCCCCCGGAGGCGAATGGCATCGGGTCAACAGGGTCGTTGTAGACCCGATCCACCTCGCTGTACGGGAGCACGCCGACGCCATCGATCAGGACGGGCGCCGCCTGCCGCATGGGGGCGAGCGCCTCCGGGCCGCCCTTGCCCACGTGGGCGAAGTGCACATGGACGGTCAGCCGTCCCGCCAGTTCACGCGGCACCTGCGGAAGATCGGGCGCACGCAGGAACTTGAAGGCCGTGTTGGACGCGTCGCGCAGCGTCGGCGCCCAGGCCGCGAACGACCGGAGCACGGCGGAGGCGTGTTCGCCGTCGAACACCAGGACGCCGCCATAGATCTCGGACACCCTGTACAGCCGCATGGTCACGGAAGTGACCACCGCGAGGCCCCGGCCGCCACCGCACAGGAGGTTGAAGAGCTCTGGCTCCTGGGTCCCGCTGACAGTGCGGGCCACGCCGTCCATCGTGACGACGTCGAAACTCACCACGCTGTCCGCGGCGAAGCCAAACGTCCGGCCCAAGACCGGCAGTCCACCCCCGAGGGTGTACCCGACGACGCCGACGTCCGACGACGAGCCGTTGAGCGGGGCGAGCCCGTGCGGTGCTGCCGCATCGATCACCTGCCGCCACTTCACGCCCGCCCCCACGGTCGCAGTCCGAGCGGCAGGATCGATCGCCACGCTCCGCAGCGCCCTCGTGCTGATCAGCAGGCCGCCTTCCACAGCCTTCTCCGCGCCATGGCCGGTCCCCTGAACGGCGAGCGGCACGGAGTTGAGGGAGGCCCAGCGGACGCCCGCGACGACGTCGGCCGCGTCCCTGGCGGCAAGCACGGCGTCGGGCCGATGCTGGACAGCGGCATTGAAGGCCGCCGCCTCGGGTGCGTAGTTGGAATCCGCGGGGTCGTACACCTCGCCGCGGACGAGGTCCTCAAGGGTGATGAACTCGAGCTGAGTGGTCATGATGTCTCTCTCGGATCAGAAAGGGTGAGACCGAGAAAGACTGTACTCCTCAGTAACAGAGTTTGTCTAGCGTTTGGATTTATCAGTCGGTGGGCTCTCCCGGCATCCCCTCGTCGCCCTCCGCAGACCCTCCCTCACCGGCGAGTCCGCCGCCTTCCTGGTCCTCGCCCATCTCCTGCTCGGGAGTCGGGCTTCCGTAGCCGCCCTGCTCCTCAGCGCGCTCGACGTCTTCGCCGCCTTCTGGCTGTGTCTCAGTCATGCCCTGCTTCTTCCCAGCCCCGACACCCCCAAACAGACGACGGCGGCCCCACACCATCGGAAGGTGTGGGGGCGCCGGGGGCTGTTTGGGACCGCACGCGGGGGGGCAGGCGGCGCGCGCCATAGAGCCGCCCCCCAAGG
>NZ_JBQCGQ010000256.1:0-6151 GCF_051955515.1 Sinomonas sp. | reverse complement strand
CGCATGCTCGAGACCGGGGCCTGCGCCCTTGCGGCGCAGCGGATCACGCCCGAGGCGCTTGAGCGCCTCCGGGAGTGCGTCGCCGAGATGCGGGCGACTCACGCGAGCGACAGCCTCGAGGAGTTCGTCGCGGCGGACCTTGCCTTCCACGACATCATCCTCGAGGCCTCAGGCAACATGTTCCTGACCGCCGTCTTCCAGCCGCTTCACCGGGTTCTCGAGGCGCGGCGTGCCGAGACGTCGGCGGTCCCGGAGATCCAGGAGCACGCGATCGTCAGGCACGAACGGGTGCTCGCAGCCCTCGAGACCCGCGATCCGCGGGCGGCCCGCGATGCGATGGACGAGCACATGACGCAGACCCTCGACGACCTCGTGACGTTCATCCAGCACGGGGCGCGAGCCTAGGAACCTCATCCAGGACCGCGGCCAGGGACTCCGGGCGGTGGGCGAAGCGTCCGAGGAACAGGCCGTCCACGTCGGGTGCGATCTCAGTCAGCAGGCCGGGCTTGGCGCTACCGCCGTAGATGACGCCGGAGTCCGGGAACTCCGGAAGCGAGCGGACGTGATCGCGGAGGACCGAAGAGACCGAGCGGATATAGTCGGCCTCCGCGGGCGCCTCGGCACCGATCGCCCACTGCGGTTCGTAGGCCACGATGACCCGGCCCCCATGCTGCCCTGCCTGCGCGGACGCGAGACCGTCTTCCACCTGGCGGATGCACTCGCGGGCCGCGCTGCCGGGATCCCCGCGCTCGGCCTCGCCCACGCACAGGATCGGAGTCAGGCCATTGCGCAGGGCGGCAGCGGTCTTGGCTCGCACCACGCGGTCAGTCTCGCCGAAGAGCCGTCGCCGTTCCGCGTGACCCACCTCCGCGAGCTTGGCCCCGACCTCCGCAATCTCGGTCCCGCTCACCTCGCCGGTGAACGCCCCGCTGTCCGCCTCGGAGAGATCCTGCGCCCCGACGGCGGCGACATCAGCGAGGATGCCGACCGCCGCCGGTACCGACAGGAAGCCGGGGACGACGAAGAGCTCGGCGCGGCCGTCCTGGACAGCCGGATGCGACCGGCCGAGCGCCGCGACCTCCCGGCACCACGCGAGGGTCCGAGCGTGGCCGAAGTACATCTTGAGGCTGACGCCGATGATGTACTCGGCCCGATCGATGCCACGGGGCACGGGCTAGACGCCCTCGTAAGCGCAGATCTCCTGGACCTTGGCGTTCGAGGCGCTCGTCTCGTCGAACTCGTAGGTGAGCCATTCGCGCACGTTGCGACGCGCGAGCTCGAGCCCGACGACGCGCTGGCCCATGCACAGCACCTGGGCGTTGTTGGAGAGCACCGAGCGTTCGACCGAGAACGAGTCGTGGGCCGTGACCGCGCGGATCCCCGGGACCTTGTTGGCCGCGATCGCCACGCCGAGGCCGGTGCCGCAGATGAGCACGGCGCGGTCGGCCTCGCCCCGGGCGACCATCTCGGCCGCGCTCGTGGCGATCTTCGGGTAGTTGGTGTGGCCGTCGGCCGTGACGCCGACATCCGTGACCGAGGCGACGAGGTCGTGCGACTCGAGGTCCTTCTTGATGGCTTCCTTGTATTCGAATCCGGCGTCGTCCGAACCGACGACGATCCGCCACTGACGGGCCATGATGTCTCCTTCTGAAGAGGTGTTCGTGGAGGTAACGAAAAGCGGGTTGCTGGAAAGCGGTGTTACTGGCTGAGGCCGGCCTCTGCGCTCGCCAGCCTCGAACCGACGGTCGTCACGATGAGGGCGAGGGACACGGCGCCCGGGTCGGCGACGCCGAGCGCCTTTTCGCCGTGCGAGCGGGCGCGGCCCGTGACGGGCATGAGATCGGCGGTGGCATCGGCGGCAGCGGACGCCGCCGAGGCGGCAGACGCCCACGCGTCGGTGAGGGTGCCGCCGTCGTGCACTCCCTGGGCGAGCGTGTCCGCGAAGGGGACCAGGGCATCGACCATCGTCTTCTCCCCGACCTTCGCCTTGCCGTACGCCATGACGGCCTCCGCCGCACGGCTCACGCCGTCGGAAACGGTGCCCGCCTCGGGTGCCTCGGTGTCTCCGAGCTGCGCGCCGAGGGTGCGCAGGATGACGCCCCACAGCGCGCCGGAGGTTCCGCCGGCCCGATCCGCCCAGGCGTCGGCCGCCCGCGTCAGGAGGGTGCCCGCGCCAGCGCCCTGCTCGGCAAGGGTGGCGGCGGCCGTTGCCGCGGCCTTGACCCCGCGCTGCATGCCGATCCCGTGATCGCCGTCGCCGGCGATCGAATCGATGCGGCCGAGCTCGTCCGCGTTCTGATCAATGACTTCGCGCGCGGCCCCGAGGAGCTCGGCGATCAGCCGCGCGGCGGCGCGGGAGTCCTCGGTCGCGTCAGGCAGGTCGCCTTCGGCGCCGCTCTCGCCGTCGGCCTCGACAGCCGCCAGAGCGGCGGAGTCGACGGCCCCTCGCCGGAAGGCGGGCGTGTCCGCCGGAGCGAGCCACAGGCGCTCGAGCTCGTCGTCAAGCCAGAACAGCGTGAGCGAGACGCCCGCCATGTCGAAGCTCGTGCAGAACTCGCCCACCTGCGGATCGACCAGCGTGACGCCCTTCTCCTCCGCGAGCTGGGCGATGCGCCGGTAGACCACGAAGAGCTCCTCGGACTTCACCGAGCCGAGGCCGTTGAGGACTGGAACCGCCCGCGCGCCCTTGGCGTCCACGCCGTCCGGGATCTCGGCGTCGGCCAGGAGGTGTTCCATGAACAGCTCCGCGAGGCCGTCCGCGCTCGGGATGCCTGTTTCTGCGAGTCCAGGCTCGCCATGGATGCCGAGGCCGATGGCCATCCGGCCTTCGGGGACCGTGAACAGCGGCTCAGCCGCGCCGGGCATGGTGCATCCGGTGAAGGCGACGCCCATGGAACGGGTGCGCTCGTTCGCGCGCTGCGCCACGCTCTCGACGCGGTCCAGATCGTAGCCGAGGGATGCCGCGGCGCCGGCGATCTTGAAGACCGTGAGATCGCCCGCGATGCCACGGCGCTTCTCGCGCTCATGGGGGCCGGCGGAGAAGATGTCGTCCCGGACGGCCACGCTGCGGCAGTCGATCCCTTCCGCCCGCAGGGCTTCCTGCGCCTCGGTGAAGTGCAGCACGTCGCCGGCGTAGTTGCCGTAGCTCAGCAGGACGCCGCGGCCGCGGTTGCTGGCCCTCGCGACGGACTCGACCTGGTGTGCAGACGGCGAGGCGAAGAGGTTCCCCATCGCCGCGCCGTGCGCGAGGCCCGGTCCGACCAGGCCAGCGAAGGCGGGGTAGTGGCCGGACCCGCCGCCGATGACGACGGCGACCTCCGGCTCGGGCGATGCGGTCGAGCGGGAGACGCCGCCGTAGACCTTCCGGACCCACTGGCTGTTGGCTTCGGCGAAGCCCTCCACCATCTCGTCCGCGAAGTCTGCCGGGTCATTCCAGAGTCTGGTCATAGGTGCGCCTCCACGCTGAGTCCTTCCAACAACATCCTATAGGATATACGAATAACGACGACGGCGAAAGGCGCCTGGCGTTGTGCGGGCCTCCTCTTGCTCTGCTCGACAAGGCGTCTGCGCTGAGGTCAATGCCCTGCGGCCGGGTCGTGGGCGAATCTGAACCCATGGCCGCTCTTTACCCAGTTCCTCGAGCCTCGCTCCCGCGAGCCGCCGTCCTTCATGCGCGACTTGCGGCTCTGGCTGCGGCGGCTGGGGTTGCCGCCCACCTCTGGATGGCGGTGTCCGGCGGCTGGATGACAGCACTCTCTCTCGCAATGGCGTCCGCGTGCACCCCCTGCGCCTACAAGATGCTCCGCTCGCCCTCCTTGGGGGCTGCGAGGATGCTCGTCGCCATGTCGTTGGTGATGGCTGTGCTGCACGGTGCACTTCTGCTCGTCGCAGGGCCAGCGGTCGGGCACTCCCACGGCGCGGATGCGACCGCCGCGACGACGCTGCCCACAGCGCATGCGGCCGCCGCACTTGCCGTCATGGGGGCGGACTTCGCCGCAGCACTCCTCACTGCGAGCTGGATCAGGCGGCGGGCGGCCGTACGCTGACCCAGTGAGCACGGCTATCAACCCCACGGACGGAACGCTTCTTTCCTACGACTCGTCGGGGGAGGGGCCCGCGGTCGTCTTCCTCCACGGCTCAGCGCTCTCGCGGGCCGTCTGGCGCGGCCTCGGCTATGTGAAGGCGCTCGGCGGGTTCCGGGCGCTTCGCCTGGACCTGCGCGGCCATGGAAGGAGTGGTAAGCCGCACGACCCCGAGGCGTACGCGATGCCCCTCGTCGTGGAGGACGTTGTGGCGATGCTTGACGCCGAGGGGGTCGAGCGCGCACACCTCGTGGGCTATTCTTTCGGCTCGAGAGTCGCGTTTGCGCTCGCCGCGGACAAGCCCGAGCGGGTCGCGAGCCTCGTGACCCTCGGCGGCACGTATCAATCGCAGCGGGGGCAGGTGGAGAAGGTGTTCTTCCCCGGCTATCTGGAAGCCCTCCGCTCGGGTGGGATGACTGCTTTCGCCGACGGCTTCGCGGCGGCTGCAAACGGCCTCGATCCGGTTACCCGGGCCGCCTTCCTCGCGAACGATCCGGAAGCGCTCGCGGCCTATTTCGAGGCGACGGAGGCTGGGGAGGGCATTCCAGAGCAGGTCCTGATGGGGATGGCGCTTCCGGCGCTGCTCATGGCGGGAACGCTCGACCTCCCGCGGCATGAGCAGTCGCAGCGCGCCGCGGCCCTCATGCCCCGCGCCCGCTTCGTGGAGCTTCCCGGGCGCACCCACGCCTCGACCCTCTTCCCATCCGGCCCGGTTCTGGAAGAGCTTGTGCCCTTCTTGCGGGAGCACCAGCCCGCCGGATCATCAGAACACACGTTCTAAATCCTGTGGTACGATTAGGCTATTCGTTCGATGAATGGGGGCATCGATGGGTAGGGACTTCTCGGTCATAGAGTCGTCGGGGGACGTTGTGCTTGTTCCCCTCCCTGACTCGCTTCTCAAGGGTGCGCTGTGGCATCCGGATCCCTCGATGCTGACGGGGGCGCAGGCACGCCAGGTGTTGGTCGACATCGGGGGCGTGCGTTCATTCCTGGCCGCGGTTGAGGCCTTGGCTGTCGAACGCGTGCGGCTTGCCTGCGAAGATGAGGCCCGACGCGTTGCAGAGCAAGAGCATGGACAGCCAGAGCGCTTTGACGGTCGCCTCGCCCATGCGCTCGCGGTCGCCGAAGTGGCTGTCGCCGAGGGCATCTCTGAGCCCGCCGCCGCGCGTCTCGTCACTGCTTCCGAGTTTCTCTGCGGCCCGCAACTCGAGGTTCTTGAGCGGCTTGAGTCCGGCGACCTGTCGGAGGCTCACGCGCGGGCCATCGTGGACGAGGCTGCGAACCTCCCGGAGCACCTTGCCGAAGAGTTCGGCATCAAGGCGCTCGCGAAGCTCGAGACGCGAACGGGCAGGCGCCGGGCCCCGGGCGAGTTCCGTCGAGCGGTCAGGGATCTTCGTGAACGGCTCCATCCTGAGACCATCGCCGCCCGGCGGGCCAAGGCCGCTCAGGATCGTTGCGTGACGTTCAGGCCCGAGCCGGACGGCATGTGCACACTGACTGCCTTCCTGCCGGCGCAAGTGGGGCTCGCCGTGTTCTCTCGCCTCGACTCGCTCGCCCGCAGCCAACGGGACGCGGATCCCGACGATGGTCGGACCCTCGCGCAGTTGCGAGCCGACCTGCTGGCCGAGTGCGTGCTCGCTGCCGAGTCCGTCCTTGCGAAGCGCGGCGAGCCCGCTCCGGCCGCGGAGATCGTTGTGCACGTTTCCGCGTCGGCACTCCTGGGCTCGTCCGATGATCCGGCCGTGTTGGAGGGGTATGGGCTGGTCGACGCGAAGACAGCTCGCGATCTCGCCGTCGCCGCGCCTACGTGGCAGCGGCTCGGCGTCGATGACGACGGCGTCCCACTCAGTCTGGGCCGGGCGGCGTATCGGCCGCCGAAGGGGTTGAGGCGCTTCATCGAGTATCGCGACGGAACCTGCCAGTTCCCCGACTGTCGCTGCCCGGCCGCGCGGTCGGAGATCGATCACCGTATCGAGTGGCAGCACGGCGGGGCGACGGACGCCGACAACCTGCAGTCCCTGTGCCGCAAGCATCATGCGCTCAAGAGCATCGGCTCCTGGAGATCACAA
>NZ_JBQCGQ010000255.1:0-7670 GCF_051955515.1 Sinomonas sp. | reverse complement strand
GAGCGCTTCGGGGCGGCGATGGCGTAGATGTCATCCCACGGCCGGGCGGTGGTCTCGTTCGTCAGGAACGCGGTGGACACGTGCGGGCCGTACTTGATCTGGGACAGGGCCCCGCGCAGGTCCTCGGGGAGGTCCACGCCGATCCGGTGCGAGACGTCGGCGGTGGGGGCGAGGATGACGGCACGGGCCTCGACCTCGCGGTCGAGGCCGTCCTGGCTGTAGCGGACGAGCACGGAGTTCTTCCTGTGCACCACCTCCTGCACCGTCGCGCCGAGCTGGACGCGGTCCCCGAACGCGACCGCGATCGACTCGGTCAGGGTGGACGGGCCGCCCACGATGCCGCGGTTCAGGCCCTGCCCGATGCCCAGGACCAGGCTGAAGTATCCGATGCCGGCGCCGGCGGAGATCTGGTCCATGTCCCCGGCCGAGCGGGTCACGGTGGTCTTGAACAGGGCGGCGGCATCCTCGGGGAGGTTGCCGATGTAGTCCTGGAACGAGCTCTCGTTCTCGAAGTCGTAGATGCGCTGCTGGCGCATCGCCCCTGACTCTCCGGGGCGCTTCCTGACCACGCCGGTGTACTTGGCCACACCGCCGACGACCTTCATCCCGCCCAGCAGGGTCCCGATCCGGGCCGGGAGGGACATCGGGATCCGGAACGGGTAGGTGGCGATGTGCCCCTTGCGGATGAACTTCCCGTTCATCGCCAGCGCCTGGAGGGAACCCGGGATGGCGACGGCGCTGACGCCGACCTCGTTCAGCAGCGCATCGGTGGAGGACCCGGGGCCGGCGAAGACGTGCCCGCCCCAGTTCAGCCAGTAGGAGCCCCGCCGCTCGGACCTGATCCTCCCGCCCACCCGCGCGTCCGACTCGAGCAGGAGCGTGTCCCAGTGCCGCAGCCGCCACCCGGCCGAGAGGCCAGCGAGTCCAGCACCGACAATCACTACATCTTTCATCTTCTTGGTCTTTCCTTCTTCTAGGAGCGGGAGAGCTTGGGGGCATGGGCCGAGCGGCTGCGCTGCGGGGCCTTGCCCAGTGCAGCGCTCTCCGAAAGGGAGAGCCCGCGGGTCTCGGGGGCCCAGACGAGGGAGATCACTGCGCCAAGCAGCGTGATCACGGCGGCGATGATCATGGTCAGGCCGATGCCCAGGCCGCTGAGCGCGAGCGGGACGAGGTAGGTGCCGGCGGCGGCGCCGATGCGGCTGAGCGAGGAGGCGAGGCCCACGGCGGAGCCGCGGATCTCGGTGGGGAAGAGCTCGTTCGGGTAGACCCACTGCATGATCTGGGTGCCGCCGATGAGCACCGCGTACCCGGCAAAGAGGGCCATGATCGCGACCGTCGGGGCACTCGGGAACAGGCCCAGGAGCAGCAGCGCGATGCCGGACCACAGGAAGCTGTGGATCATGAGCGGGCGGCGGCCCATCTTGTTCACGAGCAGGACGGCGACGATGCACCCGACCATGAACATGATCGTGATGACCGCCGAGCCGATCTGGCCCATGCTGCCGTCGAGGTGCAGCGCGCCGAGGATAGCGGGGGCGAAGGCGTAGACGGCGAACAGCGGGACGATCGAGGCCGTCCAGAAGATCGTGACGAACGCGATCCGGCCGCCGTAGCCCGAGCGGAACAGGGCCTTGACGTCGAGGTTCTCCTTGGACTCGTCGGGCAGGTCGGCCACGGTGACGCCGGGGCCGAAGACGGTCTGCAGGGAGGCGTTGGCCTCCTCGACGCGGCCCTTGCCGGCGAGCCATCGCGGGGATTCCGGTGTGCCGATGCGGGCCAGGACGATCGCGATGGCGGGAAGGGCGGCGCTCGCGAGCATCCAGCGCCAGCCGTCCGCCCCGAGCTGGGTCAGCAGCTCGCCGACCACGTACGCGACGGCCGCGCCGACGAACCACATCGTGACGAACAGGCCAAGGAGCGGCCCGCGGTACTTGCGGGGCGAGAACTCCGCGAGCAGCGACGTCGCGATCGGGTAGTCGGCGCCGACAGCGATGCCGATGAGCAGGCGAAGGATGAACAGCCACACGAAGTCGCCAACGAAGAACTGCAGGACAGAGAACACGATGATGGCGATCAGGTCGACCGTGAAGAGCACCTTCCGGCCGAACTTGTCGGTCAGCCAGCCGCCGATGAACCCTCCGAAGAGGATGCCGACGAGCGAGGATGCGCCGACCAGGCCCTGCTCTGCGTCGCCGAGGTGCCACTGCGGGGCGAGCTGGGCCAGTGCGACTCCGATGATCGAGAGCACGTAGCCGTCGAGGAACGGGCCACCGGAAGAGAACAGGGCCAGCTTCTTGTGGAACGTGGAAAGGGGGGCGTCGTCCAACGCGTTTTTCGTCATCGAAAACTCCTTGTCGGTGGGACGGGCTGTGAACTGTCTCACTACGACTCTAGGATTAGATCAAAGATCAGGCAAGGGTTTTGATCAAAGATCTAGTCAATGGAGATGCGTGGGTTGGTGCCGCGGCGCGCTGAGGAGCCGCTCGGGGTCTTAGGGCGAAGCGCTCAGAGGGAGGGCGCGGGGATGCACTAGTCCCCGGCGCGCTGAAGAGCCAGGAGCTTCCTGATGCGGTCGGTGGCGTTCAGGAGCGAGGCGTCGTTGACCGAGGCGGCGGCGATGGGGTCTCGTTCGCGAGCGGCGGCGATGAGGTCTGCCTGGTACCGCCAAAGGACGTCGTCCTCCTGCCGCTCGAGGCTTCCCTGGGCTCCGACCATCTTGTAGGCGCGGCACTGCTGCCACAGGCTGCGGATCATCTGGACGAGCACGGGGTTCCCCCCGGCCCGGTACAGGATCTCCAGCATCGCCTCGTCATGGTCCAAGAGTGGGACCGCGCGGTGTTCGGCTATCGCCTTCCGCATGAGGTCGTATTCGGCCTGCATCCGATCGCAGTCCTCGGCGGTGATCCGCTGCGCTCCGAGGCGGGCCGCCTCGACCTCTAGCAGCCGCCGGATGTCGTAGACGTGCAGCAATTCCTCGAGGGTGAGGGACTTGACGACGGCGCCCCGGTGCGGCTGGCGCTCGACCATGCCGGCTTCCTCGAGGCGGCGGATGGCCTCCCTGACAGGCATCGGGCTCGTCCCGACCTGTTCTGCCAGCTCGCGGACCGTCAGCCGAGAACCGGCGGGCAGGTCGCCGTTGAGGATCGCCTCGTGGATGGTCTCGTAGACCTGATCCGTCAGCAGCGCGGGCTCGGCCCTTCTGGTAATCGGCATAGATCAAATATACAAACCCCAACCCCAGCGCTGGGGGCAAGGGCCGCGTCGACCCGGACCAAATTTTGGAGGAGGTATTGATCTTTGATCGAAAACTAGCCACCATGATGGACATCACATCGTCTCGCCGAAAGACATCACCCCGCCTCGCGGTCATCCACGGCAGGGACACTCCCCCCTCGCACGCAACCCAGCGGCCCCACCCCCAGAAGGGCACCTTCCATGAAAGACCTTGCAGCCCCATGAGCACGATCAGCGATACCCGCCAGAGCGCGGAGGCGCCTGAGGAGATCCGGGTGGCGCACCGCGCCCCCTGGGGTTGGTGGATCCTCACGGCGTTCGTCCTCGTCTTCGCCCTCGGCATCGTCCAGATGCTGGTCACCAACCCGAACCTCGAGTGGAACGTGGTGTTCGCCTGGTTCTTCAGCCAGAGCATCGTGGTCGGCCTCCTGCGGACCCTGGAGCTGACTGCCCTGTCGATGCTCTTCGGGATCCTGCTGGGCATGCTGACCGCGGTGATGCGGCTCTCGCCGATCCGGATCCTGTCCTCGGTCGCGTGGTTCTACACGTGGTTCTTCCGCGGGACCCCGCTGCTGGTCCAGCTGATCTTCTGGTACAACCTCGCAGCGCTCTTCCCCGTGATCGGCATCGGCATCCCACTGACCGGGCCCATGCTCTGGACCGGCAACGCGAACCAGATCGTGACGCCTTTCATGGCAGCCCTGCTCGGGCTGGCCCTGAACGAGGGCGCGTACATGTCGGAGATCGTCCGCGGCGGGATCCTCTCGGTGGACCAGGGCCAACACGAGGCAGCGGTCGCACTCGGCATGCGCTCGGGGCGTGCGATGCGCCGCGTCATCCTCCCTCAGGCCATGCGCGTGATCGTCCCGCCCACGGGCAACCAGGTCATCGGCATGCTCAAGTCCACCTCGCTGGTGAGCGTGACCTCGATGCCGGAGCTGCTCTACTCGGCCCAGCTGGTCTACAACCGCACGTTCCAGACCATCCCGCTGCTGATCGTGGCCAGCATCTGGTACCTGATCGTCACCAGCGTCCTGAGCATCATCCAGTACTACATCGAGCGCCACTACGCCAAGGGCGGCCGGCGCGCGCTGCCCCCCACCCCGTGGGAGAAGCTCAAGCGCAGCGTGGCCAAATTGATGCCGCCCCAGACCACTACCCCGGCCAGGAGAGCCTGATGAGCGCCCCACCCACCACCGCCACCACCCCGACCATCTCGGAGCGCGCCGAGCGCGAGGTCGTCCTGCGGGTCACCGGCCTGAAGAAACGCTACGGCCAGCTCGAGGTCCTCAAGGGGGTCGACCTCACTGTCGAGCGCGGCGAGGTGATGTGCATCATCGGCCCCTCCGGCTCGGGCAAGAGCACCCTGCTGCGCAGCATGAACCACCTCGAGGAGATCGACGGCGGGCGGGTCGAGCTCGACGGCGAGCTCGTCGGCTACCGCCAGAGAGGCCACAAGTACGTCACCCTGCCCGAGAAGGTGCTGGCCCGGCAGCGGGCGAAGATGGGCATGGTCTTCCAGTCGTTCAACCTCTTCCCGCACATGACCGTGCTGCAGAACATCGTCGAGTCCCCCGTTGGGGTGCTCAGGCAGGACCCGAAGGAGGCCAAGGCCAACGCCATGGTCCTCCTGGGCAAGGTCGGCCTGGCCGAGAAAGCCCACTTCTACCCCCGCCAGCTCTCCGGCGGCCAGCAGCAGCGCGTCGCCATCGCCCGGGCCCTGGCGATGAAGCCCCGGGTCATGCTCTTCGACGAGCCCACCTCGGCCTTGGACCCCGAACTCGTCGGCGAAGTCCTGGACGTCATGAAGGACCTCGCCCGGGAGGGCCTGACCATGGTCGTGGTCACCCACGAGATGGCCTTCGCCCGCGAGGTCGCCGACAGCGTGCTGTTCATGGACGGCGGAGTCGTCGTCGAACGCGGAAAACCCCGCGACGTCCTGTTGAACCCCCAGATGCCCCGAACCAGGGACTTCCTCTCCAAAGTCCTCTGACCCCGAACCACCACGCCGACCACGTCAAACCACCCCAGCACCACCCATCAGAAAGGTCCATCCATGTACGGACGCCCCACCCTCCGCGTGACCCTTACGGTCTCCGCGGTCGCCGCCGCCGCAGCCCTCGGGCTCTCCGCCTGTTCCGATCCGGGCTCGGCCACGAAGGTCGCGAACAACAGCTCCGCCAGCGCCTCCTCCGGTGGCTCGAACGTCACGACGACTTGGGGGCTGAAGCCTGTGGACGCCGTGGCGGCCCTCGTGCCGGCCGACTTCAAGGGCAAGGCCGTCCAGAACGGCATCTACAACGACTTCGCGCCGCAGGACTTCGAGGAAAACGGACAGCTGGTCGGCATCCAGCCCGACATCGTCCAAGCCCTCAGCGAAGTCATGGGACTGAAGGTCAACAACATCTCAGTCGGCACCTTCGACTCCCTCATCCCGGGCCTCAGCAGCGGCCGGTACGACATCTCCTCCGCCGACTTCGGCGTCACCAAGCCCCGCCTCGGCCAGGTCGACTTCGTCTCCGAGTTCGCCGTCGGAACCTCCTTCGCCACCAAGAACGGCAGCGGCATCACCATCGACAGCGCGACGGACCTGTGCGGGCACACTGTGAGCGTGCTGGCCGGCTCCTACTTCATCGACCAGGTCAACCAGGCCAGCGCCGACTGCGCCAAGGCCGGCAAGGCTGAAGTCACCCTGCAGACCTACCCCGACGACGGCGCACGGCTCCTCTCCGTCACCAATGGCCGCAGCGAGATCACCGCCACCACCACCGACGCCATGGCCTACGCGATCAAGTCCCAGAGCCTGCCGCTCACCCTGCAGAAGTTCGTCTACCAGCCGCTCGAGCTCGGCATCGCCCTGAAGAAGGGCAGCAGCCTCGGGCCCGCGATGCAGGCAGCGATGAAGGAAATCGTCAGCAACGGCACCTACGCCAAGATCCTGGCGAAGTGGGGCGTCAGCGACATCGCCTACCCCTCGGCGGACAAGGTCACCCTGTACAAGGACGCCTCCCAGCTGCCGAGCAGCTGATCCCCTACTGGCAATTCCACCGTCCCTGAGAGAAAGGAACCCCATGACCATCTCAGAGAGCACCACCACAGCTGGTGTCCGCCGCGCATCCGGGGCGAGCGAACTGATCCGTTCGGAGGAGCTGCCGCCCGCCCGGCTCTTCATAGACGGAGCGTTCCGAGACGGCAGCGGCCCGCTTGCCGACGTCGTCGACCCCACTTCCGAGAAGTCCTTCGCACAGATCGCCCTCGGCACCGCAGGCGAGGTCGACACCGCGGTCAGCGCCGCCGCCGCCGTCAAGGAGGCCTGGGGCAGGCTCGTGCCCAAGGAACGCTCCGCGCTCCTGCTCAGAATCGCCGACCGCGTCGCCCAGAACTCCGACCTCCTCGTCCGGCTCGAATCCGCCGACACCGGCAAGCCCTTCGCCGTCTCCCGCGACGACGTCGAGAGCACGATCGACACCTTCCGCTTCATGGCCGGGGCCCTGCGCGCGACCACCACGATGGCGGCCGGCGACTACGCCCAAGACCACCTCTCGCTCATCCTGCGCGAGCCCCTCGGCGTCGTCGGCGTCGTCACCCCGTGGAACTATCCCCTGCTCATGGCGGCGTGGAAAATCGCCCCGATCCTGGCCGCCGGGAACACCCTCGTGATCAAGCCCGCCGAGCAGACCTCCCTCACCACCCTGAAGTTCGCCGAACTCACCGCCGACATCCTCCCGCCCGGAGTCTTCAACGTCGTCACCGGCAAAGGCTCAATCGTCGGAGCGCGCCTGGCCGAGCACCCGAACGTGGACATGATCGCCCTCACCGGCTCCGTCGGCAGCGGCAAGGCGGTCGCCCGCGCCGCCGCCGAGACCCTCAAGCGCGTCCACCTCGAGCTCGGCGGCAAGGCACCCGTCGTCATCTTCAAGGACGCCGACCTCAAGGCCGCCGCCGAATCGCTGCGCACCGCCGCCTTCTGGAACTCCGGCCAGGAATGCGGCGCCGCCTGCCGGGTCCTCGTCCACCAGTCCGTCGCCGAGGAATTCACCCAGCTCCTCGTCGGCCAGGTCCGCCAGCTCCCCGTCGGCGAGCCACTCGCCGGGGACGACATCGAGATCGGGCCGCTGTTCTCCAAGGACCACTACGAGCGCGTCCTTGGCTACATACAGCAGGCAAAGCACGACGGCGTCACCGTCGCCGCCGGCGGCACAGCCCTCGACGGCCCGGGATACTTCGTCGCCCCCACCGTCCTGACCGACGTCCCCGAGGGCGCCGAATGCGCCCGCGAGGAGATCTTCGGCCCCGTCGTCACCGTCGAGACATTCGCGGACGACGACGAGGCCATCCGCCGCGCGAACGACGTCCCCGTCGGCCTCGCCGCCTCCGTCTGGACCGAGAACGCCCGGCTCAGCCACTGGGCCGCCGCCCGGATCGACGCCGGCACC
>NZ_JBQCGQ010000254.1:0-3615 GCF_051955515.1 Sinomonas sp. | reverse complement strand
GGCGGAGCTGCTCTGCCTGCGGGAGGATGTGGGCCGCCACAATGCCGTGGACAAGGTGGTCGGGTGGGCCTTGCGTTCGGGGCAGCTGCCGTTGCGGGAGACGGTGCTTCAGGTTTCGGGCCGGGCCTCGTTCGAACTCGTGCAGAAGGCGGCCATGGCCGGAATCCCCGTGCTGGCCGCCGTCAGCGCGCCCTCAACCCTCGCGGCCGAGCTGGCAGAGGAACTGGGTGTGACTCTCGTCGGATTCAGCCGCGGGACGAGCTTCAACGTGTACGCGGGTCACGAGCGGCTCCTCGCCTAACCCCCGTTGTGGGGTCTTTGGCGCCCTGTTGCGGGGTCTTTGGCCAGCGCCCTTGACCCCGCAAGGGGAGGCGCTTCCCCTCTGCGCTACGGGCGAGTAGCTTTGACTGAGGAGATTAGTCAAACGATTGGATCGAGCAGCATCGTGCACGACGACAGGCTCATCACCGAAGCGCGCATCGACAGGTTCCTCCGCGATCGGCTCCAACCGGCCGTGTATCGCCGTATAGCACCCCTCAGCATCGGTCGCTGGGACGTTCCGGGTGAACCGGTTCCCTGGACGGAGGCCGCGGGCCAGACGTACGTAACCGGGGCCCCCGGGGAGCCGTGGGGGCGGGCATGGGGAACAACGTGGCTGCGGCTGGAGGGCCAGGTCCCGACTGGCTGGGGAGAGGACGGCTTCTTCGTCGAGGCCGTCATCGACTTGGGGTTCTCCGCCCAAGTGCCCGGCTTCCAGTGCGAGGGCCTTGCGTGGAGCTCCGACGGCAGGCCTATCAAGGCGATCAACCCGCGCAACCGCTACGTGCCCCTCACTGCGCTCGGTGGAGGCCCTGACGTCCTCTTCTATGTCGAAGCCGCCGGGAACCCGGATCTGGCCCGGAACTGGGAATTCGCGCCGACAGCGCAGGGCGACCTCGAGACAGCGAGCCGCGAGCCCCTTTACCGCCTCGGCGAGCTGGTCCTCGCGGAGCGGGATGTCGAGGTGTGGGAACTCGTCCAGGACGTGTTCAGCCTCCGCGGCCTCATGCACGAGCTGCCCATGGATCGGCCCAGACGGTATGAGATCCTCCGTGCGCTCGAGCGGATGTGCGACGTCATGGACCCCGACGACATCTCGGGGACGGCGAGCGGCGGGCGGGCGGCGCTCGCAGGCGCGCTAGCGGCGCCGGCGAGCGCGAGTTCCCTCCGGCTCATCGTCACGGGACACGCCCACATCGACTCGGCTTGGCTTTGGCCCGTCCGCGAGACGATCCGCAAGTGTGCCCGGACGTTCTCCAACGTCGTCTCGCTGATGGACGACGATCCCGAGTTCATGTTCGCGTGCTCGTCGGCGCAGCAGCTCGCCTGGATGAAGGAGCTGTACCCGGATCTTTTCGAGCGGATCAAGGAGAAGGTTGCCGAGGGCCGGTTCGTGCCGGTCGGCGGGAGGTGGGTCGAAGCGGACGGGAACCTGCCGGGCGGCGAGGCCATGGCCCGCCAGTTCATCGAGGGCAAGCACTTCTTCCTCGAGGAGTTCGGCGTCGAATGCGAAGAATGCTGGCTGCCTGATTCGTTCGGCTACTCGGCCGCGCTCCCGCAGATCGTGCGCTCCGCCGGTGCCCGCTACTTCCTCACGCAGAAGACGTCGTGGAATCAGACCAACCGGATCCCGCATCACAGCTTCCTGTGGGAGGGCCTCGACGGCAGCCGCGTCTTCACGCACTTCCCGCCGAGCGACAACTACAATTCGGACCTTGCCGCGTCAGAGCTCGCGTACGCGGAGAAGAACTTCCGCGAGAAGGGTCGAGCCACGCTGGGCCTGATCCCCTTCGGCTACGGCGACGGTGGCGGCGGCCCCACGCGCGAGATGATCGCCGCAGCCCACCGCGCGAGGGATCTTGAAGGGTCGCCGCGCGTCGAGCTCGGCGTGCCCCGCGACTTCTTCCGGGCAGCGGAGGCCGAGTATGCCGACCCGCCCGTGTGGACGGGGGAGATGTACCTCGAGAAGCACCGCGGGACGTTCACGAGCCAGGCCGAGACGAAGCGCGGCAACCGCCGGTGCGAGCATCTCCTGCGCGAGGCCGAGCTGTGGTGCGCGACCGCGGCCGTGCGGAAGGGCGCGCCCTAGCCTGCCAAGGAGCTCAAGCGCCTCTGGCGCATGGTCCTCCTCCAGCAATTCCACGACATCCTGCCCGGAAGCTCGATCGCCTGGGTGCATCACGACGCCGAACGCAACTACGCCGCCGTCGCCCGCGACCTCGAGGCGCTGATCGCCGAGGCGGCGCGCGCGCTCGCGGGCGAGGGCGACCGCGAGATCCTCCTCAATGCCGCGCCCCACCCGCGGGCGGGCGTGGCGGCGCTCGGCGCGGGCCCGGTCGCCCCGGCCGCGGCGCCGGCGTCGCTTGAGCGGACGACGGCGGGCGGCGGCGAACGCTGGATCCTCGCCAATGGGCTCGTGCGGGCCGAGGTGGACGAACGTGGGCTCCTGGTCTCCCTGAGAAGAGGGGACGACGGCCGCGAGGCGATCGCGCCTGACGCCCCGGGCAACCTGCTCGAGCTCTACCGCGACACGCCCAACGAATGGGACGCGTGGGACATTGACGTCTTCTACCGGCGCAGCCGCACGGCCCTCGCGGACGCCGTCTCGGTCGAGCCCGGGGGAAGGGAACCCAGCGAAGGGGAGCCCGGCGAGGCGATCGTCGAGGTGCGCCGCGAGTTCGGTGCCTCGCGCGTCACGCAGCGACTCGTGCTCGCCCCCGGGGCGCCGTCGCTCCGCATCGAGACCGTGGTGGACTGGCACGAGCGCGACAAGCTGCTCAAGCTCGCCTTCCCACTCGACCTGCGGGCCGACCAGTCGGCCTCCGAGGTCCAGTTCGGCCACGTCCTCCGCTCGATCCCGACGAACACGTCCTGGGACTGGGCCCGCTTCGAGACCTGCGCACACCGGTGGGTCCACGTCGGCGAGGGATCGTTCGGCGTTGCCCTCACCAACTCGTCGACCTACGGGCACGACGTCACGCGGGCCATGCGAGCCGATGGCGGCACCACCACGACCGTGCGCGCCTCGCTCCTCAAGGCGGCGCAGTACCCGGACCCGGAGGCCGATCAGGGCCGCCACGAGTTCGTGCACACCCTGCGCCCCGGAGCCGGAATCCCAGAGGCCGTGGAAGAGGGCTACCGGACGAACCTCGAGCCCCGTCTGGTGAGGGGACGGGACACCGTTGAGCCGCTGATTGCGGTGGACCACCCCGGCGTGGTGGTCGAGGCCGTCAAGCTCGCCGAGGACGGATCGGGCGACGTGGTGGTGCGGCTGTACGAATCGCGCGGAGAGCAGGCGCGGATTACCGTGACTCCTGGGTTCGACGCCATCGGCGCTCAGTCCGTGGATCTCCTCGAGCGGCCGTGGCCCAGCGGTGAGGTGTCAGCGGCCCGCATCTCCGATCTGACGATGGGTGCCTGCAGTGCAGTGCTCCGGCCCTTCCAGCTGGTCACTCTGCGCTTTCGCCGGGGATGACTTGGGCTGAGTGGTGGGGGGCCCGGGGCCCCCCCCCCCCCACCCCCCCAAACACCCACCCCCCCACCCCCCCCCCCGGCGCGGTCCCACCACCACGAATA
>NZ_JBQCGQ010000253.1:0-5387 GCF_051955515.1 Sinomonas sp. | reverse complement strand
CGTCCTCGTCGTCCCCGAGCTCCCCAAGACCCGCTCCGGGAAGATCATGCGCCGCCTCCTCAAGGACGTCGCCGAAGGCCGCGACCCCGGCGACGCCACCACCCTCGCCGACCCCAGCGTCATGCAGCAGATCGCGCAGGAGCTGCTGGGGGTTTAGGGCCGAATCCATGGTGCTGCAACGGATGAGCATCGAGCAGGAGGCCGGACGGCTGTCTGGCGTGCCGTGCTCAAGCCTTAGGCTGAATTGCCCGCTTGACGGCGTCCCCTCTTCTGATCAGACCGGCTGCGTGGGTGAAGGCAGGACCGAGTTCCGTGCGTGAGCGCAGAACACCTGCCGCCAGCACAGCGACAATCCTTGGAACGGCGACCGCGCTGTCAAATGTCGCGAGCGCCTTTGAAAGGCTGTTGCTCGGAACTGGCAATCGCGCTTCCAATGTGCGCAGCATGATCGCTTTCCATCCGAAAGTCATCGTCGCCACCATCATTGCTACTGACGTGAAGGAGGAAGACCCTTCGAAACGCGCTGCGAGCTGACGTGCCCTACGCACGGATCTCAGGGGGTTGAATGACTCAGTCGCTTCTCCGATAACATTCGACGCATGCTGGACGTAATCCTGCACGACGTCGTCAATGATTTCGTAGCCGCCCCAAGCGGCCGCGGCGACCCCTATCCAGTGGTCATGGTTCTGCGTCAATGTGTGGAGTTTCGGGAAGGGCAGAACTACATCGAGCAATTCTCGTCTAAAAATCGACAGCCCTCCCGTCACCTGGTTCTGCACCAGAAGATCGCAAATATCCGTGCGCTGCCGGTTGGTTGAGGCCGAGATGACTCTGCCCGTATCGGTCACGACTCGCGCTTGGCCCGAAACCAGTGCGACACGTTCAAGACGGGGTATGAGCCGCTGAAGCTTTTCCGGATACCAGTAATCGTCCTGATCGGATAGTGCGACCCACTCTGCAGAGGGATCCACCAAGGTCAGCCCACGTTCGAAGTTCTCATAGAACCCCAACCTCCTGTCGAAGCCCGCCACGCGGAAGCGGGCGTCGCCGGGCACGATCTCGTGAACCAGGCGCTCCACCTCGTCGGCTTCACCATCGGCAGTAATGACGCATTCGAAGTTTTCATGCGTTTGATCCCTGATCGACAAAAGCTGACGCTCGAACAAGGCCGGATTCGGCTTGTAAGCAGCCAGGACAATTGTTCCGAAGGGTGTTGAGGCTTGAGGATCCACCCAATAATGGTATCAGCCCTGTCGGACCCTCAGTGATGCCCATTGAGAGGGCGGGTTCTCATGAGGTTGTGGGAGACTCGATTACCTGGCAAGAGAAGATCTCCGATTCTCGCTCTTTTAGGAAATGTCGAACGCCTTTTCATTATGGCGTGACACCTTCGCCAGGTCTTGAAAGGTGCAACTCACGCGGCTCTCGGCCGTTCGGAATCCCGATAGTGCAAGCCAGGGCGGGCCCTCACGGGGCAGGCCCCCTGAGGGCAGCAAGATATGGGTGGCCACGAGAGGGCGCGCTTTGGTCCTCGGCACGGTCGTCCCTGCGTACTAGGGTGGGATCGAGTCCACTGTTCTGCCACGAGCGAGGGAGCCGAATGGAGCAGCATCCCGAGGTGCAGCCCGGGCCGCCCGCGTACGCGGTCGACGTTCCCGAGGCCACGGGGCGAACCGTCATCAACGAACAAGCGGTCGCGAAGGTCGCCGCTGCGGCGGCCCGTGCGGTGCCGGGAGTGCATTCGCTCGGCAGCGCGCCATCGCGCGCGCTCGGTGCCATCCGGGATGCGGTGGGCGCCGATCACGCAAGCGGGGTGCGTGCCGAGGCAGGAACCAGCCAAGCCGCCGTGGACGTGACCCTCGTGGCGAAGTACGGAGTCCCGCTCCAGAGGCTCGCCGACGACGTCCGCGCCGCCGTCTACCGCGCCGTCGAGCAGCTCACCGGACTCGCGGTCATCGAAGTCAATGTCGAGATCGCGGACGTCTTCATCGGAGAATCCAAGCCTTCCGCCTCCCCCCAGTCGGCCGGACCGGCCGGAATCGAGGTGCTGTGAATCTGACAGTGGTAGGCATCGCGATCGGTGCCTTCGTGGCCTTCATGTCCTTCCAGTTCGGTGCATGGGGCTTCATCGGTTCGCTCATCTTCATGGCGATCGGCGCGATCCTGGGTCGCGTCGTCGAGGGCAAGGTCGATCTCCGCCGCGTGTGGGACGCGCTCAACGGAAGGCGCTCGTCGTCGTGAGCACCCTCGCCGGGCACAACAGGGTGAGCACCCAGGCGCTCACGAGCCTTGCGCAGGCGGCCACGGCCGAGCAGTTCGGCGTGCGTCCTGCCGATGTCCGCGCCTCGTGGGCGGACGACGCCGGCCTCCTGGCCCTGCGCGTCGTCTCGCCTGTCGCCGTGCCCGAGTTGGACTCCGTGGCGGGGCCCGAGGATGTCGCCGCCGCGGGCGGCAGCGTGTGGGAACGGGCGACGGCGGCCAAGGGTGCCATCCTGCGGCGCGTCTCCGGGCTGAGCGGGGCCCAGCTGAGCCGCGTCGACGTCCGCGTCGCCGGGGTGCGGCCGACGACGAGCGGGAGGGCCCGCGTCCTATGAGCGTCGAGGCGCGCGACACCACTGAACCTGCCCGATCCAGCGAACCCTCCCATGGCTTGGATTCGGCCCTGCGCCGGGAGACGACCTCGGGCCGGGCCGTGGCCGCGGTCGTCGTCGCGCTCCTCGTGATGCTGCTGTGCGTCTACGCCCTCCTCGAATCGACCCTCCAGGCCATCGGCCAGCCGGCGTGGATCACCGATCCCGAGTCCGCGGCGCGCTTCGTCGCCGGACTGCCGGCCGGAATCAACCCGGGCATCCTCGGCCTGCTGGGCGTCGTCGTCGCGATTGTCGGCCTCATCTTCGTCGTCGTCGCCCTGCGGCCCGGCCGGGCGGGGCGACGAGTCCTGCCGAGCCGCCGGATCGCCGTCGTCCTCGACGACGAGGTGCTCGCCTCCGCCCTCGCGCGGCGCGCACGGGCCGCGGCCACGGTGCGGCCAGAGCAGGTAACGGTCGTGCTCTCGCACCGTGAGGCGATCGTGAACGTGCGCCCGACCTCCGGGATCCCGGTCCGGGCGGAAGACGTCCTCGCGGCTGTCGAGGACGAGCTGCGCCGCCTGCGGCCCCAGCCGTATCCGCTCCTTCGTGTCAGGGTTGCGGGAACGGGGGTGATCGGGGCGTGAACGGGACGCCGCGTGCCCTCAACCGGATCCTGATCTTCATCTTCGGGATCCTCTTGGTTGCCGTCGGGGTGCTCCTGGTGCTGCTGGCCGCAGTGCCCGCGGTCGGCGCGTGGTGGGCCTCCTGGGCACCGGCGGCTTCCCTGCGTGCGGGGGATCTGTTCGCCACGACGGCGTTCCCGGGCACGCGTGTCAGCTGGCTGTGGGCCCTCGCGATGGCCTTGCTCGTGGTGATCATCCTGTGCATGGTGTGGTGGATGGCGCATCAGGGCACGGGCCGCCAGGACCTCGTGGCCTGGTCGAGCCCGACGGCGGAGCGCGGGTCCCCGGACGAGGCGCCGGGGCGGGTGGCCATTGCGGCTTCCGCAGTGGACCAGGCGATCCGCGGAGCCCTCGCGCCGAGGAAGGACCTCGTGGGCTCCTCAGTGGCAGCGGTGGAGTTCGAGGGGAAGATCGCGCTCAGGGTGCGTGTCGTAGCTCGCCAAGGCGCGGATCCGCGCGAAATTGCCGACGACGTACAGCGCCTCATCGGCGCGATGGACTTGGTCTTCGGGCACTCCTGCCCCGTGCTCCTGCACGTCGCCTCGGGCACGCGCTCCCGGTTCAGCCGGGCCGAACGCGTCCGCTGATAATAGCGATAATTCCTGCCTCTCGCGCGACTTCCGAGACAAATGTGTAAGCGCTTGATCACGGAATGGAAACGTCCTGCGTAAGCGCTTGCACACAGCTCTTGCACAGCCTAGGGTGAACTGCGTCACAACCCCGGGGGCGGTAGAAGCTGCCCCACAGACAAGGGAGTCGAGCATGAGAAAAACGTTCTCCAAGTACACTGCGCCGTTAGCCACGGCAAGTGTGCTGGCCCTGGCACTCTCTGCCTGCGGAGGCGGCAGCAGCTCAGGTGGCGGGGGCGGCGACGCCGCATCGCAGAACTTGGATGGCCGCGGCCCGATCACCTACGTCCAAGGCAAGGACAACTCGAATGTCGTCCGCCCGCTGGTCGACAAGTGGAACGCGGCCCACCCAAACGAGCAGGTCACGTTCAAGGAGCAGTCGGACCAGGCCGATCAGCAGCACGACGACCTCGTGCAGCACTTCCAGGCCCAGGACGCGAACTACGACGTCGTGGACGTCGACGTGATCTGGACCGCGGAGTTCGCGGCCAAGGGCTGGCTCCAGCCGCTCAAGGACAAGCTGGCGTTGGATACGTCTGCGATGCTCCCCGCCACGGTCAAGACGGCCACGTACAACGGAACGCTCTACGCGGCGCCGCAGACCTCCGATGGCGGACTGCTCTACTATCGCAAGGACCTCGTCCCGAACCCGCCGAAGACGTGGGACGAAATGATGAGCATGTGCTCGGTTGCGAAGCAGAACAACATCGGCTGCTACGCAGGCCAGTTCGCCCAGTATGAGGGCCTGACCGTCAATGCCGCCGAGGCGATCAACACCTGGGGCGGCAAGATCGTCGACGATTCCGGCAAGGCGGTTGTCAACTCGCCCGAGTCGAAGACCGGCCTCAGCAAGCTCGTGGATGCCTTCAAGAGCGGGAACATTCCGCAGCAGGCCATCACGTATCAGGAAGAGCAGGGCCGCCAGTCCTTCGAGAACGGCCAGCTCCTGTTCCTGCGCAACTGGCCGTACGTGTACAACCTGGCCAAGACTGACGGTTCGTCGGTGGTCAAGGACAAGTTCGGCATCGCGCCGCTCCCCGGCAAGGACGGCCCCGGTGCCTCCTCGCTCGGTGGCCACGACGTGGCGATGAGCGTGTACTCGAAGCACAAGGCGACCGCGCTCGACTTCATGAAGTTCATGACCAGCGCTGAGACCGAGAAGTTCTACGCGACGCAGGGCTCGCTCGCCCCGGTCCTCTCCAGCCTGTACAGCGACGCGGACCTCACCGCCAAGCTGCCGTACCTGCCCACGCTGCTGACCTCCATCCAGAACGCCGTCCCGCGCCCCGTGACGCCGTTCTACCCGGCCGTCACGAAGGCGGTCGAGGACAACGCGTACGCAGCACTCAAGGGTGACAAGTCGGTGGATCAGGCTCTGACCGATATGCAGTCCGCACTCCAGGCGGCCGGCGCCAAGTAGTCATTGCACCGACTGGGCGGGGGGGGGGGGGGGCGGGCCCCCCCCCCCCCCCCCCACCCCCCGCCGGGCGCGCGGGGTGGGGGAG
>NZ_JBQCGQ010000252.1:0-3877 GCF_051955515.1 Sinomonas sp. | reverse complement strand
CCCGTCCGGGGGGGGGGGGCCCCCCCCCCGGGTGCCCCCCGACCGGCCGGGGGGGGGCCCCCCCGGGGCCGGGCCCGGCGCAACGGGGGGAAGGCCGCCCGCGCGCTGGAGCACCACGTCGTTGGGTCGCGGGGCCCGGGCGAGAGCTTCGCGCAGGCCCGCGAATCCGGCCTTCAGCACGATGCGCGGGCGAGCACTGCTGCGGATCATGACCCCCCAGCGCCGCAACGTCGCGGCGCCGTAGAGGACCTTCTCCAGCGGGGAGAGCGCCGGGGAGCGGAAGAACGTCCAGATCTTGTTGCGCACCTCGAAGCGGAATCGCTCGCCGACGTCGACCGTGTGCGAATTGAACGCCTTGGTGTGGTGTTCCACCACGGAGTCGAGGCTCGCCAAGGCAAGGCGTCGGCGGGCCAGGCGCGCCGTGAACTCGAAATCGTCATTCCAGAGGAAGAAGTCAGCGACAGGCAGGCCGAGGTCCCGAACGGCCGCGGCGTCCACGAAGAGCGAGACGAACGATGCGGAGCGGACCACCCGGGCGCGGTGCGCCGCCGCCAGCTCGCGATCCGCACGCGGGGCGTCCCAGCGATCCCGCATGGTGTTCATCGGGTGGTCGCGCCCGTCGCTCCAGACGACGCGGCTCGCGATGAAGGCCGGCTTGTCCGCCGCCGGGCAGACATTCCACAGCCGCACGGCTTCCGCGAGGGTGTCAGCGAGGGGCACGGTGTCGTCGTCCATCACCCAGATGAGGTCAGGGTCGTGCCGGGCGAGCGCGGCCGCCATTCCCACCGTGAAGCCGCCCGCGCCGCCCGTATTCTCAGCAAGCCGGACCAGCTCATAGTCGAACGGGAGGTCGACGGTCGCAAGGTACTCCGCCGAACCGTCCGTCGAGGCGTTGTCCACGACCACGAGAGCGTCCGGACGGCGAGAGCCCGCGGCGAGCGCGGCGAGCGAGCGCTCGAGGAGCTGGCGCCGGTTGTAGCTGACGACGACGGCGACCACCCGAGGCGCGCGGGCCTCAGTCACGCGGCTGCTCCGCCGCCGCCCCCTGGACCTGCTCCCCCGCTGGTGCTCCTTCGGCTGCCGATTCCACCGCCGGACCGGGCTCCTCGCCCAAGCCGAGGATGTCCGGCACCACCTCGCGCAGTGCCTCGAGGCTCAGTCCGCCCTGCCGAACCACGCGGAGGCGGTCGCCGGTGCAGTCCACGATGGTCGATGGCACTCCAGCATCGCCGCCAGAGCCCTGGACGGGGCGCACCCCATCGTCGAGGTACACCTCGACCGACTCCGCGAGCTGGTCGCGCGCGTCCTCTGCGCTCTGGGCCGCAGGACGCCCCGTGCGATTGGCGGAGGACACGGCGAGCGGACCTGTGATCGTCAGGAGCGACTGGGCGACCTCGTCGTCGGGAATCCGCAGCGCGACGGTCCCGTAGGTGTCGCCGAGATCCCAGGTGAGGGAAGGCTGCGCGTGGAAGATCAGGGTGAGCGGCCCCGGCCAGTACCTCTCGGCGAGCCTGCGGCCGGCCTCGGGAACTTCGGTGGCGAGGCCGTCCATCGTCTGCAGCCGCGGGATGAGAACGGGCGGCGGCATGGAACGCCCGCGGCCCTTCGCGGCGAGCAGAGTTGCCACGGCCTGCGCCGAGAACGCGTCCGCCGCGATGCCGTAGACGGTGTCCGTCGGCATCACGACACACTGCTTGGCAGCGATCGCCCGCTGCGCATGGGCGAGGCCCTCGGCTCGCCGTTCCCGGTCCGTGCAGTTGTAGGTCGTGGTCGTCACGGCCTCAATTCTTCCACGGGGAACGCCCCGGTCCGGACAGCCGTCGTGGCACGCGGAAGTCCGTTGAGGTCCCTGTGCGATGCGACCACCGTCCATTCAGGGGCGGCGCGCAGCCGCGCTGCCAGGGATTCGGCCTGCACCTCGGCGTGTTCCATGGCGAAGAACCCGCCCGGCCGCAGCAGACGGGCCGCGGACGCGATCGCGGCGAGGGGGACCTCGAGCCCGTCGTCTCCGCCGCCGTAGAGCGCCAGTTCCGGATCGTGCTCTGCTGCCTCAGGCTCGCGCGGCACCATGCCCGCCGGGATGTAGGGAGGATTGCTCACCACAGCGTCGACCGTGCCGTCCAACTCTGGGAACGCCGTCCTGAGGTCCCCGAGGACGAGCTCGACGCGCCCCCCGACCTCGGGAAGCGCCACGTTGCGCGCGGCCCAGGCGTGGGCGAACTCGGAGAGCTCGACGGCGTGGACCCTGCTCGTCGGGCATTCCGCGGCGACCGAGGCGGCGATCGCGCCGGACCCGGTTCCAAGGTCGACGACTTCAGGCGCACCGAGAGGCGGGTCCTGGACTGCGATCCAGTCGAGGACCAGCGTCACGAGCATCTCCGTCTCTGGCCTCGGCACGAAGACGCCGGGCCCGACGCTCAGGGAGAGGTGGCGGAAATGCGCGGTCCCCGTGAGGTGCTGGAGCGGCACGCGCTTGGCTCGCTCCTCCACCAGGTCCCAGAAGGAATCCCAGAAGCCGTCCGGAACCGCTGCCCCCATGATCGCGAGCGCACGCAGCCGCCCGAGCCCGCAGCCGATGAGGTGCTCGGCAAGCAGCTCTGCGTCCGCCCGCGGGCTCGGCACGCCCGCCTCGGTGAGCGCCGCCGTCGCCCGTCTGAGCGCGGCGGCAAGATCGCTCACGCCCTCACTCCCCCAGTGCGTCGAGGCGATGCTGTTCGTCCATCTCGATGCAGGACTGAATGACCGGCTCGAGCTCACCATTCATGACGGCATCGAGGTTGTACGCCTTGTAGCCGGTGCGGTGGTCCGCGATGCGGTTCTCGGGGTAGTTGTACGTGCGGATTCGCTCCGAGCGGTCCATGGTGCGGACCTGCGACTTGCGGACCTCGGCGTTCTCCGCGTCGATCTGCTCCTGCTGGTGCGCGAGGAGGCGCGAGCGGAGCACGCGCATGGCCGCCTCGCGGTTCTGGAGCTGCGACTTCTCGTTCTGCATCGCCACGACGATACCGGTCGGGAGGTGCGTGATGCGCACGGCCGAGTCGGTGGTGTTGACGGACTGCCCGCCGGGGCCGGACGAGCGGTAGACGTCGATCTTGAGGTCGTTCTGGTTGATCTCGATCTCCTCCGGCTCGTCGACCTCGGGGAACACGAGCACACCCGCCGCGGACGTGTGGATCCGGCCCTGCGACTCCGTGACCGGCACCCGCTGCACGCGGTGGACGCCGCCCTCGTACTTGAGGTGCGCGTACACCCCCTCGGCCGGATCGTTGGACGAGCCCTTGATGGCGACCTGCACGTCCTTGTAACCGCCGAGGTCCGACTCGGTGGAGGACAGGATCTCCGTCTTCCACCCCTTCGACTCGGCGTAACGGGTGTACATGCGCAGGAGATCGGCAGCGAACAGCGCAGCCTCGTCGCCGCCCTCCCCGCCCTTCACCTCGAGGATCACGTTGCGCGCGTCGTTGGCGTCCCGCGGGATGAGCAGGCGTCGCAGCTTCTCCTGGGCGGTGGCGAGGGACGCCTCGAGCTCGGGCACCTCGGCCGCGAAGTCCGGGTCCTCTGCCGCCATCTCCCGCGCGGCCTCGAGATCGTCCGAGAGCTGCTTCCAGCGGGAATGGGCCTCCACGATGCCGTTGAGCTGGGCGGAACGGCGGCCGAGCTTCCGCGCGAGCGCCTGATCCTGGTAGACGGCGGGGTCGCTCAGCTGCTTCTGCAGGTCTGCGTGCTCGTCCAGCAGTCCTTTCACGGACTCGAACATGGGGGGGCCTTTCTATTCAAGGGGGCGAGAGCGCCTGGACAAACGACGACGGCGGCCGGCGCCGGGGTGTCCGGGCCGGCCGCCGTGCGGGGCAGCTAGTGCTTGTCGTTCTCCGACTTC
>NZ_JBQCGQ010000251.1:0-6921 GCF_051955515.1 Sinomonas sp. | reverse complement strand
GAGATGTGGTTCTCGTCGTAGATCACCACGAGGTTGCCCAGCTCCTGGTGGCCAGCCAGCGACGAGGCCTCGGAGGTCACGCCTTCCTGGAGGTCGCCGTCGGAGGCGATGACCCACACGGTGTGGTCGAACGGCGACTCGCCGGCCGGGGCCTCGGGATCGTACAGGCCCCGCTCGCGGCGCTGCGAGTACGCGAAGCCGACCGAGGAGGCCAGGCCCTGGCCCAGCGGGCCGGTGGTGATCTCCACGCCCTTGGTGTGCTTGTACTCGGGGTGGCCCGGTGTGAGGGAGCCCCACGTGCGCAGCGCCGCAAGGTCCTCGACCTCGAGGCCGTAGCCAGCCAGGAACAGCTGGATGTACAGCGTCAGCGACGAGTGCCCGGGGGAGAGGATGAAGCGGTCGCGGCCGATCCATTCGGCGTCGGACGGGTCGTGGCGCATGAGCTTCTGGAACAGCAGGTACGCCGCCGGCGCCAGGCTCATGGCCGTGCCCGGGTGCCCGTTGCCCACCTTCTGGACCGCGTCCGCCGCGAGCACGCGGATCGTGTCGACCGCCTTGCGATCCACATCGGTCCAGGTCAGTTCTTCAACATCCACAGCAGGCACGTAGACGAGCCCCTCTCGATCGCTGACGGCGGACCGCTGCCTGGCGCCCGTCATGGTGGGTCCACGGCAGCATGCCGGCCGTTCACCATTGAAACGTGTTCTTGTGTGCGTCCCGAGGCTTGGGCCCCGCCGCGCGAGGACCAATTCGCGCATTGCGAGAACGGGACAACCAGCTCACATACTACGCACGCGGCCCAACGCGGGTCAGCGGTTTGCCGCAAATTGGGCCGAATGTGAATAACGGACGGCCGATTCGGGAGTGAGCTCCCGGAAACCTCGGCGACACGTGCGCGGGTATGATGGAGCTTCCGAGAGAAGAAGAAAAGAGTCGCACGCCCGTGAGTACAGACGCCCACGCCACTTCCCGCCCCACCGGCTCGAGGGTGGCTCGCAAACTCAAGGCCTACGTCGCTCTCACCAAGCCCCGCGTCATCGAACTGCTCCTCGTGAGCACGCTGCCGACTATGATCTACGCCCAGCGCGGGTTCCCGTCTCTGGGACTCATCGCGGCCACCCTCATCGGCGGCGCGTTCGCAGCGGGGAGCGCTGGCGCCTTCAACTGCTACATTGACCGCGATATCGACAGGCTCATGCGCCGCACCGAGAACCGTCCCCTGGTGACGGGTGAGGTGACGCCGCGAGAGGCCCTCGCCTTCGCCTGGATCCTCGGCATCGCGTCGCTCGCCATCCTGTGGTTCGGCGCCAACCCGCTCTCGTCGGTCCTCGGCGCGGGCGCCATCTTCTTCTACGTCGTGGTCTACACGCTCGTGCTGAAGCGCCGCACGGCGCAGAACATCGTCTGGGGCGGCGCCGCCGGCTGCTTCCCCGTCCTTATCGCGTGGGCCGCGGTCACGGGCACCGTGGCGTGGCCCGCCGTCGTCCTCTTCATGGTGATCTTCCTGTGGACACCGCCGCATTACTGGCCGCTCTCCATGCGCTACGGCGAGGACTACCGCAACGCCCACGTCCCCATGCTGGGCGCCGTCGCGGGAGCGAAGATCGTCTCCGTGCAGGTAGTGCTCTATGCGTGGGCCATGGTGATCTGCTCGCTCCTGTTGGTTCCCCTCGGGCACGCAGGCTGGGTCTACACCATCGCTGCTGTCGTCGCCGGCGCCTGGTTCCTGCGGGAATCGCACGGGCTCTACTCCCGAGCCCAGCGAGAGGAGATCGAGGACAAGAAGGCCATGAAGGTCTTTCATGGCTCGATCAGCTACCTCACAATCCTCTTCCTGGCTCTGGCTGTTGATCCCTTCGTGGGGAGCGCGCTCGTCGGCTGAGCCCGAGGACACGTCCTGCACAGAGACACGTCCTGCACAGGAAAGGGGCCGCGGCATGTGCCGCGGCCCCTTCTCTGTCTTGGTGGGAGCGCTACACGCGAGGGCTCCAGCGGGCGAGGTCTGCAGCATTCGTGGCCTCGGCCATGAGGATCGCCGCCACGACCATGTGCAGGCCGACCAGAAGGGCCGGGATGCCTGTGTAGTACTGGGTGATGCCGATGGCGGCCTGGAGGACGGTGAGACCGAGGAGACCGAGCACCGCTGTGCGGAAGGGCCCCCGCACGCGGCGGGAGAGGACGACGACGAGCGCGAAGAGCGCGCCGAACGTCACCAGATACGCGGGCACTGCGTGAATGTGCGAGACGAGATCCCAATCGAGGCCGTTGCGCGGCGCGGCGGCGTCGCCTGCGTGGGGACCAGCACCGGTGACGACGACGCCGAGCACGACTGCGAGGGCGGCGGCGCCGGCGGTGGCTGCCGTGACAGGGCGCATCGAGCTCGGCAGAGCCGCGAGCGTGCGGTTCATGAAGCGGCCGGTCCGGCTGTAGGCGCGATTCACGAGCAGCGTCGCGAGGACCACGAGCGCCATGGAGACGAGGAAGTGGAGCGCCACGACCCAGGGGTTGAGCTCTGTCAGCACGGAGATCCCGCCGATCACGGCCTGAGCCGGAATGCTCGCGAGGAGCCCGATCGCGAGCCAGAAGAGGTCACGGCGCTGACGGCGAAGGTTCCATAGGGCCACAAGCATGGCAACGGCGACCGCGGCGAGGGCGAACGTGAGGAGGCGGTTGCCGAATTCGATGACTCCGTGGAAGCCCATTTCGGGAGTCGTCGTCAGCGAGCTCACCGTGCAGCGGGGCCAGGTTGGGCAGCCGAGGCCCGAGGAGGTGAGCCGCACCGCCCCGCCCGTGGCGATGAGCACGATCTGGCCGACGAGCGAGGCGACCGCGAGCACGCGGACCCGCCGATCGACCTCGGTGGGCAGCCAGTCGACGAAACGGCGGACGGCGGTCTGTGACATGGTCAGTTCTTCTCCGGAATGGGGGGTGGTGGGGTGGGGCGGCGGGGGAGGGTCAGTTCCACTTGAACCAGCGGACGGCAGCGAATCCGCCGGCCACGCCCCACACCAGGAGGACGACGACGGCGGGAAGATCGATGGTTCCGTGCAGGAATGCGGCACGGGACGCGTCCCCGCGGGCGCCCGAGGGAAGGAAGCCGACGATCCCGGCGATCTGCGACGGCAGTTTCGAGCTCGGCATCGTGATGCCGCCGAACACTCCGAAGAGGATCCACACGAGGTTGGTCACGGCGAGCGTTGCCTCCGGGCGGGCCGTGCCCGCGACGAGGAGCCCGAGCGCGGTGAAGACGGCGGCACCCACCCCAAGCAGGACGAGCCCGAGGATGGCGCCGGGAAGGTCCGGTCGCCAGCCGAGCAGAGCAGCGACCCCTCCGATGACCACGACCTGCACGGCGAGGACAGCGAGCACGGCGACTGTCTTCCCCGCGATGAGACCGGCACGGCCGAGCGGTGTGGTCGAAAGGAAGCGGAGCACGCCGTATCGGCGGTCGAAGCCCGTCGCAATGCCCTGGCCGGTGAACCCAGTGGACATCGTGCACAGGGCAAGGATGCCGGGTGCCGCGACATCGACCCGATTGGGCCCCAGCCCATCGAGGAAGGGGGTCACCGTGAGCCCGATGAGCGCGATGAGCGGCAGCACGATCATCAGCAGGAGCTGTTCGCCGTTGCGCAGCATGGTCAGCGTCTCGTAGCGACCCTGCTGCCAGACCCGCCCGGGCAGGGATGTGGCGGCGCTCATGCTGACTCCTTCTCGCGGTCCGGCGTCGTCTGCGATTTGTCCGGCGTTACGGCGTCTTGGGCGGCCGAGGCCTCCGCGATCCCGAGGAAGACGTCCTCGAGGCTCTGCGTTCCCAGCTCGAGGGACGTCGGCATGATTCCTTGCGCGTCGAGCCACTGCGCGAGGGAGGCGAGGTGCGCCGTCGTGAGCTCTCCGTCGACCTGGTAGTGACCCGCGGTGGGTTCGAGGACGCGCAAACTGCCCCCGCCGGTCGGGAAGGCCTGCGCGAGGTCGAGGCCGGCGGGCCCCCTCAGGGTGAGGCGACGCGCCGCCTGCGTGGCGGTTCCCAGCAGTTCTGCGACGGTTCCTTCGGCCACGATGCGGCCGCGGTCCAGGATCGCCACGTAATCGGCGAGGCGTTCGGCGTCGTCGAGCAGATGGGTGGTGAGCACGATGCCCAAGCCTTGCGCCCGGAGATCGCCGATGAGGTCGAAGACCACTTGCCGGGACTGCGGATCGAGTCCCGCGCTGGGCTCGTCCAGGAAGACCACTTCCGGGCGCCCGACGAGGGCCGCGGCCAGAGCACCACGCTGCTTCTGGCCGCCGGAGAGGCGGCGGATCGTGGTCCCCGCGAACTCGCCCAAGCCGAGGCGTTCTGCCAGATCGTCGACGGGCAGGGGATCGCGGTACATCCCCGCGACGTGCTTGAGGAGCGCGAGCGGCTTGGCCGACGGCGGGAGCCCGCCTTCCTGGAGCATCACGCCAACCCGGGCCCGCAGTTCGGCGCTGGCGAGCTGCGGGTCCTCGCCGAGCAGCCGGATCGTGCCGCCCGTCCGGCGGCGGAGGCCTTGGGCGCATTCGAGGGTCGTCGTCTTGCCGGCGCCGTTGACTCCGAGCAGGACGGTCACTTCTCCCGCCCGCGCAACGAAGTCGACACCTGCCAGGACCCGCTTCATCCGGCCCCCTTCGGCGGCGATCGGACCGACGTCGTGGATCAGCCCCTCGATCTCGAGGCAAGGGGTACCGGATTTGAGCACTCATCCATTCTACGCAAGGTAGTACAAGGCTCCCTGCGGGCCGATGTGACGCATCTATCCGCCAACTAAGCCCCTCCTTACTGGAGACGGGGAAGAGATTAGGTGAAGATTGTGTTGTGTATTCCGTGACCACAGCTCAAGCGCCTGCTAGAAGTGCGTCCGGGAAAGGCCTGTCTGGCGAGGCCGAGGACCGAACGCGCGACCGCGTCCTGAGCGCCGTGCTCGAGCATGGTCCCGTGAGCGCGGCGGAGCTCGGGGACATGCTCAGCCTCACTCCTGCCGCCGTCCGGCGCCATCTGGATGCGCTGACCCGCGCCGGCGTCGTCGAGGTCAAGCGGGTGGCCACCTCGGGCGTGGGGGCCGGTCGTCCGGCCCGCCGCTATGTGCTGACGTCGCGGGGACAGTCGACGATCGGCGACGACTACCTCGACATCGCCCGTACCGCGCTCCATCGCCTCGCAGATGTCGCCGGACCCGGCGCGGTCGAGGATTTCGCGGAGGAGCGGTTCGCCGCGATGGAGCAGCGGTACCAGCCGCTGGTCGACGCCGCAGGCGAGGACATCGCCGACAGATCGCGGGCTCTCGCGGAGGCCCTGACGCGGGACGGCTTCGTCGCGTCGGCCACCGAAATCGGGCCTCGGGTCCTGCCGTCGGGCAAACCGCTGCCGGACCACCTCGCAAGCGTCCAGCTCTGCCAGGGCCACTGCCCTGTGCAGCAGCTCGCTGCCGAGTTCCCCGTCTTCTGCGACACCGAGACCGCGGTCTTCTCGCGGCTCCTCGGGGTCGACGTGCGTCGGCTCTCGACGCTCGCGGGAGGCGGGCACGTGTGCACCACGCACATCCCGACCGGTCGCGGGGCCAGAGCGGCCGCCGCAACCCCAAGCCAAGCTGAGCAAACATCCGAAACTGAGAGGCCGTGATGACGGATCAATTGGCCGAGAAGCACAATGTGGACGTCGAGCCCACGGTGATCTCGGAGATTCTCGAGAAGAACCCCGAACTCCACGGGATCGGCAACTACGAGTACGGCTGGGCAGATGCGGACGTCGCTGGCGCCAACGCGCGCCGCGGGCTCAACGAGGACGTCGTCCGTGACATTTCTGCGAAGAAGGGCGAGCCCGATTGGATGCTCGACCTGCGGCTCAAGGGACTGAAGTACTTCGACCGTAAGCCGATGCCGCTCTGGGGAGCTGACCTCTCCGGCATCGACTTCGACAACATCAAGTACTTCGTGCGCTCCACCGAGAAGCAGGCTGGCTCGTGGGAGGAGCTCCCCGAGGACATCCGCAACACGTACGAGAAGCTCGGCATCCCGGAGGCAGAGCGCAGCCGCCTCGTGGCCGGCGTCGCCGCGCAGTACGAGTCCGAGGTGGTCTACCACCAGATCCGCGAGGACCTCGAGCGCCAGGGCGTGATCTTCCTCGACACGGACACCGCGCTCAAGGAGCACCCGGAGTTCTTCCAGGAGTACTTCGGCACGGTCATCCCCGTTGGCGACAACAAGTTCGCCTCGCTGAACACGGCCGTGTGGTCGGGCGGCTCGTTCGTCTACGTCCCCAAGGGCGTGCACGTGGAGATCCCTCTCCAGGCGTACTTCCGCATCAACACCGAGAACATGGGCCAGTTCGAGCGGACCCTGATCATCGCCGACGAGGATTCCTACGTCCACTACATCGAGGGCTGCACGGCCCCGATCTACACCTCGGATTCGCTGCACTCTGCGGTTGTCGAGATCATCGTCAAGAAGGGCGCCCGCGTCCGCTACACGACGATCCAGAACTGGTCGAACAACGTCTACAACCTCGTCACCAAGCGTGCCATCTGCCACGAGGGCGCCACGATGGAGTGGATCGACGGCAACATCGGGTCGAAGGTCACCATGAAGTACCCGGCCGTGTACCTCGTCGGCGAGCACGCGAAGGGCGAGACCCTCTCGATCGCGTTCGCGGGCGAAGGGCAGCATCAGGACACGGGCTCCAAGATGGTGCACATCGCACCGAACACGAAGTCCTCGATCGTCTCGAAGTCCGTGGCGCGGAATGGCGGGCGCGCCGCCTATCGCGGTCTCGTGCAGGTGCGCGAGGGTGCGAAGCACTCGGCGAACACCGTGCGCTGTGACGCTCTCCTGGTCGACACGATCTCCCGCTCGGACACGTACCCGTACATCGACATCCGCGAGGACGACGTGGTGCTCGGCCACGAGGCG
>NZ_JBQCGQ010000250.1:0-15274 GCF_051955515.1 Sinomonas sp. | reverse complement strand
AGACGATCGGCGTGACCGCCGGCGAGGCGGCCGACCCCAAGCGAGCCATACCGCAGGCCGTCAACACGGTTCCGGTCCGGGTCCTCCTCTTCTACGTGCTCACGCTGACCGTGCTCATGAGCCTGTTCCCCTGGAACGAGGTCGGCACTCAGGGGAGCCCGTTTGTCCAGATCTTCGATGGGCTCGGGGTGCCCGGGGCAGCACACGTGCTCAACGCCGTCGTCATCACCGCGGCGCTCTCCGCGATCAACTCCGACATCTTCGGCGCCGGCCGGGTCCTGTTCGGGCTCGCCCAGCAGGGGCATGCACCGCGGGCCTTCGGGAAGGTGTCGAAGCGCGGCGTGCCGTGGCTGACCGTCGTCGTGATGACGGGCGTTCTGCTGGTGGGCGTGGTGCTCAATGCCGTGATCCCCGAGGACGTCTTCCTCGTCATCGCCTCGATTGCCACCTTCGCGACCGTCTGGGTCTGGGTCATGATCCTCGCAAGCCACGTGGCCATGAAGCGCGAGATCCGGAAGTATGCGCTGGTCCCGTCCGAATTCCCGTCACCGCTCTGGCCCGCCGCATCGATCGCGGCGATCGCCTTCATGGTGCTCGTCATCGGCGTGCTCGGCTGGTTCGAGGAGACTCGGGTTGCGCTCGTGGTGGGTGCCGTCTGGCTGGGGCTGCTGGCCGCCGCCTACGCGCTCTGGGTTCGAGGCGACGGACGACGGCGGCCCGCCCTCCGCGACGAGACCGCGCCGATACCGGTGGTCGGCGAGGCAGGATCCGGCCGTCAGAAGGCGCAGCTGGGCTGACATCGCGGGGCGTCACACTCGCGTGTCGCTCTGGCGTTGGACATGTCAAATTGAGAGCATCACTCTGCCCGCACCCGTGGGCAGCCGTCCCACCCTTCATGCTCCAGAGAGGCTCCCATGTCCCACGCTTCCAACATTCCGACCGCCCCACCCGCTTACCCGGCCCAGCAGGCGGTTCCCGGCAAGACCCTGGGAATCGTCTCCGTCATCCTGCCGTTTGTGGGGTTCGGCCTGATCGGCCTCATCCTCGGCATCGTCGCGAAGGCCCAGTCGAAGAAGGCCGGCGCGAAGAATACGCCCGCCGTCGTGGGAATTGTCCTCGGCGCGATCAGTGTGGTGGTCGGACTCATTGTGACCATCGCGATCATCGCTGGAATCGGCGCCGTTGCCCAGCAGTGCCAGCAGCTCGG
This sequence comes from Sinomonas sp., assembly GCF_051955515.1. GTDB lineage: Bacteria > Actinomycetota > Actinomycetes > Actinomycetales > Micrococcaceae > Sinomonas. Next base: position 14,067 of record NZ_JBQCGQ010000250.1, on the reverse strand, counting down.
CCCGGGCGTTCACCAGCAGGGCGGCGTGACGATCACCTGCAGCTAAGTGCCGATAACGGGCGCCCTTCCCCGCAACCGGCGCCCTTAGCCGCACTTCCGCGCCGAGTCCGGCGCGGAAGTGCGGGTCAGGCGCGGAAGTGCGGGTCCAGCGCGGAGTCAAGCTCGCGCAACGGGAGGGGGTCAGCGGGCAGACCAGCCGCCGTCCATCGTGTAGCTCGCCCCGGTGACCATGCCGGCGACGTCGGACGCGAGCCAGCACGCGAGCGAGGCAACCTCCGCGGGCTCGACGAGCCGCTTGACCGCCATTTCCGCGAGCATGACGTCCTCGAGCACTTGGTCCTCGGAGATCCCGTGGGTCGCGGCCTGGTCCGCGATCTGCTTCTCCACGAGCGCCGTCCGCACGTACCCGGGGTTGATGCAGTTCGACGTCACCCCGTGCTCCGCGCCCTCGAGCGCTGTGACCTTCGAGAGGCCCTCGAGGGCGTGCTTCGCCGTGACGTACGCGCTCTTGAACGCCGACGCCCGGAGTCCGTGCACTGAACTGAGGTTGATCACGCGCCCCCAGCCGCGCTCGTACATGTGGGGCAGGGCGGCCCGGATCAGCAGGAACGGCGCCTCGACCATGAGGCGCTGGATGCGGCGGAAGGCGTCAGGGTCGAATTCCTGGATCGGCGCGACTTTCTGAATGCCCGCATTGTTGACGAGGATGTCGCAGTCGAGCCGCAGATCCTCGAGCGCGGCGGTGTCCAGCAGGTCCACCTGCCAGGCCTCCCCGCCGAGGTCGCCGGCGAGCTTCGCCGCAGCGTCGCCGTCGAGATCCGCGATGACGACGGCGGCGCCCCGCTCCGCGAGTCCTCTCGCCACCGCTGCCCCGATCCCGGCGGCGCCGCCGGTCACGAGCGCCTTGCGCCCCGAGAGTCCGCTCATGCGCGCGCCCCTGCCTCGGGAGTGACGGCACCCGTGCGGGCGGCGTCCGCGGCGTCTACAGCGTGGAGCGAGGCTCCGCGGGTCTCGCGCAGGGCGATGACGGCAGCGGCCGTGATGACACCCGCAATGGCGAGGTAGAGTGCCGTCGGCCACCAGGAGCCGGTCGCCTTGAGCCACTCGGTAGCGAAGACGGGCGCGAGCGAGCCCGCGACGATCGACGTCACCTGATACGAGATCGAGACGCCCGAGTAGCGCATGCGGGTCGGGAACATCTCAGCCATGATCGCCGGCTGGCCGGAGTACATGAAGGCATGGAAGACCAAGCCAACAATGATCGTCAAGAGGATGATCCACGTGTTCTTCGTGCCGAACGCGGGGAAGGCCCAGAAACCCCAGGTCCCGCCCAGAATGGCCCCCACGAGGTAGACAGGCTTCCGGCCCACACGATCCGCAAGCCGGCCGACGAGCGGGATGACCACGAAGTGGCACAGGTGGGCTATTGCGATGACGCCAAGGATGTCGCCCGTGTTCATCTTGAGCCCGGTCCCGAGGGTAGACGATCGAGAACGTCACGAGGAGGTAGTAGAAGATGTTCTCGGCGAACCGCAGCCCCATCCCCACGAGCACGCCCTTCGGGTACCGCTTGAGCACCTCGAAGACGCCGTAGCCCGCGGCCTTCTCCGAGTCCAGTTCCTCTTTCGCGGCCTGGAAGATGGGCGCATCCGTGATCTTGGTACGGATGTAGTACCCCACGAGCACCACGACGGCCGAGAGCCAGAACGCCACTCGCCAGCCCCACGTCAGGAACCCGTCCCCGGGGAGCACAGTCGTCATGATCCAGAGCACGAAAGTCGCGAGGACGTTGCCGACCGGGACGGCGGCCTGCGGCCACGAGGCCCAGAAGGCGCGCTCCTGGTCCGGCGCATGCTCCGCGACGAGGAGAACCGCGCCGCCCCACTCGCCGCCGAGCGCGAGGCCCTGGACGAAGCGGAGGACCACGAGCAGGATGGGTGCCCACACGCCGATCTGCTGATACGTCGGAAGGCAGCCCATGAGCACGGTCGCGACGCCGATCAGCAGGATCGTGATCTGGAGGGTCTGCTTGCGGCCGAGCCGATCGCCGATCTGCCCGAAGATCACGCCACCGAGCGGCCGGGCGATGAAGCCGACGGCGTAGGTGAGGAACGCCGCGATGATCGCGTCATACTCGTTCCCCATCTTGGGCAGCAGGATCTTGTTGAAGACGATCGTCGACGCGGTCGCGTACAGGAAGAAGTCGTACCACTCGACGACCGTTCCGGCCATCGACGCGGACACGATCTTCGTGAGGAGCGAGCGGTCGGCGGCGCTGCCGCCCGAGCGCTGCGGTGAGCTCATGGATTTCCCTCCGGTGTCTGCTTTGACACGTGCCTCCCGGCACTGGACCCGCTTGTGACGCGGGCCACCTGACCAAGCCAGTATGGTTGCGCGTTTTTGCTCCCTCAATGACCAGTACCGCAGAGCAGCTGTGCAGATTCGCAGATAAGGTAGGCACATGACGACGGCGTCCCCCTCACCGGACCAGCTCCTGGTGCTTCTCGAGGTGTCCCGGAGCGGCAAATTCACGACGGCGGCCGAGGCCCTGGGCCTCAACCACACCACTGTCGCGCGCAAGATCGCCGCTCTCGAGAAGGCGCTCGGCGGCCGGGTCCTCGCGCGCGCCGCGGGCGGGTGGGAGCTCACCCCGCTCGGCCAACGCGCGGTGGGCGTCGCCGCTCAGGTGGCGGACGCCGTCGGCCGCCTGGCCCCGGGCGCGGACGACCCCGTGACCGGCGTGGTGCGGATGACGGCGACGGACGGCTTCAGCGCTTACATCGCCTCCCCCGCGGTCGCCGGGCTCCGGCGCGACCACCCGGGGCTCGCCGTCGAGGTCATCACGGTGACGCGGCGCGCGATGCAGCAGCGCTCCGGAGTGGACATCGAGGTCGTGGTGGGCGAGCCGCAGGTGCACCGCGCGGAGGCGGTGCGGCTCGGCGACTACACGCTCGGCATGTACGCGTCACGGGACTACCTCGCGCGGCACGGCGCGCCGGAGACTCCCGAGGAACTGGCCCGCCACGGCCTCGTCTACTTCGTGGACTCGATGCTCCAAGTCGACGACCTCGACGCGCCGCGCCGCCTCGCCCCCGAGATGCGGGACGGCCTCACCTCGACGAACGTGTTCGTGCATGTCGAGGCGACGCGCGCGGGTGCGGGCATCGGCTTCCTTCCGTGCTTCATGGCCGACCGCCACGCGGACCTCGTCCGGCTCCTCCCCGACTACTTCCGCGAGCAGCTCCCGTATTGGATGGTGCTGCGGCCCGATTCGATGCGGCAGCCGGCCGTGGCCGCCGTCGCGACCGCGCTCAGGCTGAAGGTGACCGAGCTGCGGCCCCAGCTCATGGGCGAGGATTCAGGCGGGATCGTGACGTGAGCGGCTTTTGCCGATCCATGCGCGGGCCTGCGCGTCGTCCCAGAATTGGGCCGGAACCCCGCCGCCCAGCAGACGGCGATGCAGACCGGGAGAGGCCTCGAGCGGGGTGTCGCTGCCTGCAACGATGATGTTGCCGTACCGGCGGCCCTTGAGCATCGCGGAGTCCGCGACCACGGCGATGTAGGGGAAGACCTCGGCGATCGAGGCAGCCTCCTCCTTCGCGGTGACCTGGTCCGGCGCGCTGCCCACGTTGGCCACGAACAGGCCGTTGCCGTCCAGAAGCGCGGCCGAGGCGTGCGTGAACTCGACCGTGGTGAGGCGGTGCGGCGTACGGGATCCGGCGAACACATCGCGGATGACGAGGTCTCGAGTACCGGGAGTCAGGGACTCCGTGACCTCGCGCGCCTCGCCGACCCGCAGCCGCAGGAGCGGGGCCTTGGGCAGGTCGAACCAGGCCCGGACGTATTCGGCGAGCTGGCCATCAAGCTCGACGACGACCTGCCGCGCATCCGGGTAGCGCGCGGCAAGGTACCGGGGCATCGAACACCCGCCGCCGCCCTGGTGGAGCGCGCGCAGACGGCCCGTGGCCTCGGGCGGGAAGCGCTCTTCGACGAGCGCAATGATCCAGCGCATGTACTCGAAGTCGAGGCGGAGCGGATCGCTGAGAACGATATGCGAGCTCTGCACGCCGTTGATCTTGAGGAGCCACCCATCGGCGGCGTCGCCGTCGCGCTGGAGCTCGGCCGTGCCCGTGTCGATCGGGTACAGGCCAGGAGCCAACCGGGGCGCGCGCGTGTCCATGGGCACCACGCTATCGGCAGCGCCGGGTGAGTCAACGCGGGCTATTGCGGGCCCTCTGGCGGGTTCTTAACATGGTCAGCGGTCTCACAGCAGTAGGAGGTCAATCGCCATGTCGGTTATCGTCGCGGTCAAGCTCACCGGGGACACGGACCTGTTCAAGAAGTCGCTCACCGAACGCGCGGACGACTACCGCAAGATCGCCGAGCGCGCCAAGGAGAAGGGCGCCCTCCATCACCGATTCGCCGTCGGGGACGGATTCGTCATTGTGAACGATGAATGGGAAACTGCCGAGGCCTTCCAGACTTTCTTCAGCGACCCCGAAATGCGGGAATTCATCGGTTCCGCGGGCGGTGACCCCAGCGTCGCACCCGAAATCATCTGGGGCGATTCGATCGAGTCGCCGGATCAATTCTGACCGCCTGACCAGCCCTATTTCACCAGCTCAAGCCAGACCTATTTGACCAGCGCAAGCGCGAAGCCGTCCCAGCCCTTCCCGCCGACGGTCTGAACGACCGTGGCGTCGAAGGGCGGGCCGCCGAGCAGCTCGAGCGCCGCGATGATGCCGGGGGCGTTCGTCTCGTCCATCGAGGGATCCAGGAGCGCACCTTCCCACACCGCGTTGTCGACGACGATGGCCGTCCCGGGCCGCCCGAGCCGCACGGCCCACTGCAGGTAGTTGCTGTCGTTCTGCTTGTCCGCATCGATGAACACGAAGTCATAGGGCCCCTCGAGCGCGGGCAGCGTCTCGAGCGCCGGCCCGACGTGGACCGTCACGCGCTCCTCGAGCCCGGCCGCGGCGAGGTTCTCCCGCGCGATCTCGGCGTGCTCCGGGAGGTACTCGAGCGTATCCACATGCCCGCCGTCGGGCAGCGCCTGGGCCATCCAGATGGTGCTGTAGCCGGCGAGCGTGCCGATCTCGAGGACCCGGCGAGCGCCGCTCATCCGCACGAGCAGATGGAGCAGCTTCCCTGCCGTGGGCTGCACTTCGATGGGCGGCATGCCGCGCTCGACGGCGGTGCTCAGGGCGCGCTCATGCTCCGGCCCGGGCTTCACCACAGTCTTCGTGAGCCATTTCTCGACGTCAATCCAACTGGGCTTCGGTGCGTGCTCGACCATGCGGCCCAGTCTGGCCGTCAGTCGGAATGTTGGGCAAGAGCCTGTTCGAGCCGCTCGACCTTCCCCTCGATCTCGCCGGTGTGGCCCGGGCGGATGTCCGCCTTGAGCACAAGCGAAACGCGCGACCCGTAGCGGCCCACCGCCTCCGTCGCCCGCTTCACCACATCCATGACCTCGTCCCACTCCCCCTCGATCTCGGTGAACATCGAGCTCGTGCGGTTCGGCAGACCGGATTCGCGAACGATCTTCACGGCGGCCGCGACAGCCTCATGCACCGAGTCGGCAGCAGCGGACGACGGCGGGTTCCCGGCTTCAGCGGGCCTCTCGCCAGAGGGGGACACAGAGAAGGCGACGATCATCCGCCCAGTCTGCCACCGCCGTCGTCCGCGGTTTTGCCTTCTTGCCCCCCGAAGGTGAATTTTCCCTGAGAGTCGTGCTTCACATAGACGACAGCCCAAGTCTCGGTCGATACGGTGGAGGCATGCAGTACGAAGGAGCGTGGCGGAAGCCCATGCGCGCGGACGCGGCCCGGAACATCGAGAAGATCATCACGGCCGCGCTCGAGTGCTTCCGCGAAGACGGACCGCACGTTTCCCTCAAGCTCGTCGCAGACCGCGCGGGTGTCGGGCCCGCCACGCTCTTCCGCAATTTCGCGGACAAGGAAGAACTCGTGCTGGCCGCGATCGAGCGGCAGATCAAGGTCAAGGTCGAGCCCATCGCCGAGACCGCCCTCGACAATCCGGACGCCGCTGCGGGCCTCATCGAAGTCCTGAGCGCCATCATGCAGGTCGCGAACGACGAGCACCATCTGCTCTCCGCCGTCGCCGGCCGCCGGCAGCTCCTCGTGGGTCTCGCCAGCAAGCTCATCGAGTCGCTCGGCGTCCTGCTCAGCCGCGGCCAGGAGCAGGGCACCCTCCGCGAGGAACTGCGACTGCTCGACATGGTGCGGCTCGTCGCGATGCTGATCGGCGTCGGCGACACCGTGGCGCCCGGGTCCATGGCATGGCTTCGCTACGTGGCGCTCGTCGAGGACGCCATCCGCACTCGGCGCGAACCGCGCCCGCTGCCCCCGCTCGAGGCAATCCCGGAAGTCGACCTTCCCCTGTAGTTTCATCCGACTCGGCGAGATTGTTCATCTCAATTCGTCGTCAATGTCGGGTGCGCCCGCTAATGTCAGCGTCATGAGCACCATGAGTTCCTATTACAACGACGGCGCGTCGAGCGCGGCCGCTATCGGAATCCTTTTCTTCGCCACCATCGTCTCGATCATCATTGCCATTGCGGTGACGGGCGTCATGTTCATGGGGGTCTTCCGGAAGGCCGGCAAGCCGCCGTGGGCCGCCTTTGTCCCGTTCTACAACTACTACCTGCTCCTCGACATCGTGGGCCGCCCGTCCTGGTGGATCTGGCTCTTCGTCGGTGGGGTGCTCCTTGCCTGGATCCCCGTCATTGGGTTCCTCATCGGCATCGGCCTCCTGGTCCTTCAGATTTTCGTGATGAACGACCTCTCCAAGTCGTTCGGCAAGGACACTGGCTGGACCGTTGGCCTCGTGCTCCTGCCCGTGGTCTTCGTATCCATCCTCGGCTACGGACAGAGCCCTTACTTGGGCAAGGGGGCGTTCATGGGGCTGCAGAACGCGGGCTACCCTTCAACGGGCTACCCGCAGCCGCAGCAGTATGGGCAGCCGGGGCCCTACGGTCAGCAGCCGAGCCCCTACGGCCAGCAGCCCACCTACCAGCCCCCTGCCTATGGGGAGCCCCCTGCCTACGGCCAGCAGCCCGGGTATGGCCAAGCGCCGGCCCAGGGCCAGCCGGAGCAGCCGAAGCCGGGCGAGCCGCAGCAGTAGAGATCGAGGGAAGTCACCTTCTCGCGAGGAAGTCACCTTGAAGATGACTTCCCTGCGAGAAGGTGACTTCCCTGCGTTCCCGCGACCTCGGATCAGCCCCAGCCGAGGAGCCGAAGGCCAGCTGCGACGGCGGCCCCCACGATCACGACCACGAGGAACGGCGCACGCAGCAGGAGCGCCACCGCGGCGGCCACGAGGGAACCGAGCCGGGCGTCGATCGCGAGGGCCTGACCGGCCCCGAGGGCGTTCACGGCCGTGAGGGAGGCGAGCAGTCCGATCGTCATGGTGCCCGCGATGCGAGTCATCCGTTCGTTGTCCATCCAGCGGCGCGGCACAAGGTAGCCGAGGAGCTTCACGGCGTAGGCGGCCACGGATGCACCGATGATCCAGCCCCAGAGCGTCACTGTCCCTCCTCCCGATGCCGGTATGGGTCCAGGTCGGGCTCAAGGCCCTCCATGTCCACGGCTCTGCCAGACGCTGACCGCGAGTGGCTGATCCACCCGAGGACCGCCGCCACGATCGCTGCAACGAGAATCGGCACTCCCGGCGGGAGGAAGGGAACCGCGAGGACGGTTGCCAAGGCGCAGACCACCGCGATTGCAGCCGGCTCACGCCCCTTGAGCCGTGGCCACAGAAGCCCCAAGAATGCAGCGACGGCAGCGCCGTCGAGCCCCCACTGCTTGGGATCGCCCAACGCGTCCCCGGCGAGCGCGCCGACGGCCGTGAAGATGTTCCAGAGCACAAAGACGCCGACCCCCGCCGACCAGAAGCCGCGGCGCTGCTCGAGGCGCTCGCTCTGGCCGGACGCCGTCGCGGTCGACTCGTCGATGGTGACCTGCGCCGCAGCGAAGCGACGCCACCCCCGCGGCCCGAGGAGCGCGTTGAGCTGCATTCCATAGACAGCGTTGCGGACACCAAGGAGCGTCGCCGCCGCGGCCGCCGCGGCACCGGAGCCCCCGCCGGCGATCACCCCGATGAACGCGAACTGGGACCCGCCGGTGAACATGAGCAGGCTCAACGCGACGGTCTGCAGGACGCTGAGGCCCGCCGCAACGCCGAGCGCCCCGAACGAGACCCCGTACAGGCCGGTCGCGACAGCAATGGACAGGCCCACCCGAAAGGCAGGCGACCTGCGGAGGGGCACCTCAGACAACTGCAGCGCCCACCTGCCTGAGCACCTCGGCGGGGCGGTTCGTGGTGATCTCCTGAATCCCGACGGCGAGGCAGTGCTCAACGTCGTCGGGCTCGTCGACTGTCCAGACCCGGAAGCGCCTGCCGTCGGCGAGCCATTGGCGCACCCGGTTCGGGTGGCTGCGCACGTATCCGATGCCCGGCCCGGCAATGCCCGCGCGTCCGCCGTCGAGGATCTCCTCCGCCTCCGCCTGTGCCACCTTGAGCACGTTGGCGACGGCGCCCCCGGTCAGGCGTCCCAAGACGAGGTCGGTCCGCACGTCCTCGACCTGGACGTCGTCCACGAGCATGCAGACGTGCTCAGCCGGCATGTGGCCGAGGAGATAGCGGACCGCGTCCGAGTCGAAGCTCATGAAGCTCACCTGGACTTTCCCGAGCCGGGACGACTCGGGCTCCCAGCCGCGGGACTCGAGGAGCCTGAGGACGGTGTCCTCGAGCCGGAGCTGATAGGGGCTCGGATGCTTGAGCTCAATCGCGAGGCCGATCTCCCGGTCGGCGGCCTCGAGGAGGTCCAGGAGGTCCGGCAGGGTGAGCAGCTGCTCGCTGGCGCCCCCGTACTCGACGGGGATGCGCGCGCCTTTCCACGACGCGAAGTCCAGCTCGCGGAGCTCGTCGAGGGTGCGGTCCCCCACGGGACCCGTGCCGGTCGACGTGCGATCGAGGTTGGCGTCGTGGAGCAGGACGATGTGCTGGTCCCGCGTGAGGTGGACGTCGCACTCGACCCCGTCGGCCCCGTCCGCGAGCGCTTGGAGGTAGGCCGCCCGCGTGTGCTCGGCGAACTGGGCGCTGGCCCCACGGTGGGCATACACGAGAGGGCGCTCGGAAGTCATGGTTCTACGCTATCGAACCTCTTGGGCGCCGACGCTCGCGGGTAGGGTTGCTGTATGGTGACGCTCCATCCCGGATCGGAGACCCCTACCCGAGCCTCGGCACGCCCGAAGCCTGAGCTCAGCCCTGCGGACGCCGAACGCGCGGCGGCCCTCCGGCGCATGAAGGCCCTCGCGCTGAGCCTCCTCGTCGCGATGGCCGTGGTCTTCGCGGTCGCTTTCGCGTTCCAGGGGCAGGTGCCCTGGCTCCAGTATGTGCGTGCGGCCGCAGAGGGCGGCATGGTCGGCGCCCTCGCCGACTGGTTCGCGGTCACTGCCCTGTTCCGCCACCCGATGGGCCTCAAGATCCCGCACACCGCGATCATCCCGCGGCGCAAGGACCAGATCGGCTCCGCTCTGAGCGGGTTTGTGGAGGACAATTTCCTTTCCGCCGACGTCGTCCGCACGAAGCTCGATTCGGTGGACATCGCACGCAAGGTGGGCGGCTGGCTGGCTACCCCGGCGGGAGCCAAGCGGGTCGCGAAGGAGGGCGCCGCCGTCGTCCGCGGAGCGTTCACCGTGCTCAATGACGACGACGTCCAAGCGGTGATCGAGGGCCTCGTGCGGAAGCATCTGCTCACCCCGCCATGGGGCCCGCCCATCGGGCGGCTCGCCGAGCGCGTGTTCGACGCCGGTCATCACCACCGGCTCGTGGACCTCCTCGTGGACCGCGCGGCGGACTGGGTCAGCTCGAACTACCAGACCGTATCCCATCTGGTCACCGATCGCGCGCCGTCGTGGGTTCCCCATTTCGCGAACGAGCTCGTGGGGGACAAGGTCTACATCGAGCTGTCCAAGTTTGTGGCGGCAGTGCAGTCCGATCCACATCACCAAGTCCGGCAGTCGATCGACAAATACCTCAAGGACCTCGCGCAGGATCTCCAGCACGATCCGGTGATGATTGCGCGCGCGGAGAACATCAAGGCACAGGTCCTCGGGGATCCGGAGGTGCGCGATCTGGCGCAGCGCACGTGGTCGACCATCAAGCATGCCCTCCTCGACGCCGTCAACGACCCCCACAGCGAGCTGTACCGGCGTTTCACCACCGCGGTTCGGGACTTCGGCACCCGCCTGGTCTCCGAGGACGAGCTGGCCGACAAGGTCAACGCCTGGATCGGCGACGCTGCCGGCTACGTCGTCTCGACCTACCGCTCGGACATTGCGGGCGTCATCGAGGACACGATTGCGCGCTGGGACGCCGAGGAGACGTCGCAGAAGATCGAGCTCCAGGTGGGGCGCGACCTGCAGTACATCCGGCTCAACGGCACGATTGTCGGCGCCCTAGCCGGGCTCCTCATCTACGCGGTCGCGCATGCCATCTTCGGCGGGTAGCGCCTAGCCCGCGAGGAACCTGAGCGGCTGGCCCGGGCGGGCCTGGGCGAACAGGTCCAGATCCGCGGAACGGACGACGGCGGCTACTGGATATCCGCCGGTGACCGGATGGTCGGCGAGGAAGACGGTCGGGAGGCCCGAAGGCGGCACTTGGATCGCGCCGCGCACCATCCCCTCGCTCGGGAGCTCGTCCATTCGTTCGCGCTGCAGAGGCCGGCCGAGCAGCCGAGCGCCGATGCGGTTGGACTCGGGCGAGAGCCGCCACGTCGACCTGATGAGCTGCTGCCAGGTTCCCGGGACGAACCAGCCGAGGCGCGGGCCGGGAGTCACCCTGATCGCGAGCGTCTGGTCCGGGCGGGGCGGTCGGCGGAAGACGGCGTGCGGCCCGACCTCGGCGGCAGGGGACCCGACCTCGGCGGCAGGGGACCCGACCTCGGCGGCAGGGGGCCCGACCTCGAGGAGGTCGCCCGGGCGCAGAGGCGTGGGACCCTCGCCGGAGAGCGTGTCGGCGGAGCGCGAGCCCCAGAGCTGCGTCGCCGCCACTCCGCCGGCGAAGGCGACGCAATACCGCAGGCCCCGCGTCACGGTCCCGAGCGAGACGACCTCCCCTGCCGGCACATCGACCCGTGCGTTGACCTTCGCCGCGAGCCCGCCGACCGTGAGGGAACCCTCAGCGCCCGTGACGGCGAGGGTCAACGGCGCGAGCGCCCTGAAGCGGAGGCCCCCGGAGAGCACCTCGAGTCCGGCGGCGTCGGGCTGATTCCCGACGATCGAGTTCGCGAGGCGGAGTGCCTCGCGGTCGAGGGCCCCGGACGGACTCAGCCCGCGGCCGGCGGCACCCCGTCGGCCAAGGTCCTCCACGAGAGTGAGTGGTCCAGCCGACAGGATTTCGAAGCCGTGCAGGTGGGTCATGCGGGCTCTCCGTCAACCATCAGGCCTCCCTGAAGATCACTCGGTCGCCGGGCCTGATGAGCGCGGGCTCTGCTGCGGCCGGATCCCAGAGGGCAGCCGTCGTCGTGCCGATCAGCTGCCAGCCGCCGGGCGAGGCCCGCGGATAGACCCCGCTGAACTCCCCCGCGAGCCCAACCGACCCCGCTGGCACAGCGGTCCTCGGCTCGGCTCGGCGAGGGACCTGAAGCCGCGCGTCGGGCGCCACGAGATACGCAAACCCCGGCGCGAAGCCCGTGAAGGCCGCGCGCCACGGGGCGGCGGTATGCCTCCGCACGACCTCCGTCTCGGACACCTTGAGCAGCGCCGCGACAGCGCCGAGGTCGGCGCCCCCGTAGGCGACGTCGATGCGCACGAGCCGGCCGCCGTCGTCGTCCGCTCCGTGGGGCTCGGTCCGCTCGAGCCACGCGCGCACCTCGGCGCCGCCCTCGGGCTCGAAGGTCACAAGGATGGTGCGGGCGGCGGGCACGATGTCCACGACGACGCCGGGCGCTGCGGACGCGACGAGGCCGCGATGCAGGGCGAGCACGTCGGCGAGGCTTCCGAGTTCCACGAGGAACGCCGCGTCGCCGAACGGCAGGATTTCAGGCGAAGGGCGCAAGGCCCACGCCCGATCCGGCGAGCGCCTGCGGATCCTCTGGGGACCGCGTCACCGGCCGTTCCCGTGCAACCGAGACCGACGCTCCTCGATCTCGCGTTCCACAGCCTGCTGCGGCGACTCGGCCGGGAGGCCCACGGCAGAAGGCGCGGCGACCACTTCGCCAGGCACCACCTCAAGGAAAGCGCTCGGCGCTGGGCCGAAGGCGCTGCGGGAGGCGCGGATGACGGCGCGTCCCATGGCCAGGTTGCCAACGCCGCCCACCACTGCGCCGACCCCGAACGGGAGCGCCCGCCCGAGCATGGCTCCCGTCTGGCGGCGCAGGATCCACTTGAAGAACCGCTCCTGGATCTGGCGCTGGATGAGGCGCGCGGCGGGACCGGAGACGGAGCGGTTGATGGCGGCGCCCCACGCCGCCTGGGGACCGGCACCCGACCCGAGCCCGTGGCCGGTGAGGCTGCTCAGCAGGGCAGCCCCCTCCTCGCCGAGCATGATGGCCATGACCGTGGTGCGCGCCCGGTCCGGGTCCTCGAGATGAATCCCGTGGAGCTCGGCGACCGAGGCCGCATAGAAGGCGGTGGCCTCGAGGAAGCCCACGGTTGCCACCGCCGAGAGGCCAAGGGACGTGATGGTTCCAACCCCAGGGACCGCCGCGGTCCCACCCACTGCTGCGCCTCCCCCGGCGACGGCGGTCAGATAGTCGCGCTCGAGCCGTCGGCTCAGTTGCGCGGGGCTGAGGCCCGGGTTCTGGCGGCGCATCCGGCGGAGGTTCGCCAGGACGAGCGGGCGCTGGACGTCGACTGCGCGCAGGAGGGCACGGTGGAGGCCGGGGCGCGGGCGTCCCGAGCGGTCGAACATGGCTCCACGGGCGGATTCCTGGGCGATGCGGAGAGCACGATTCTTCCTCGCCATCCCCCCAGCCTAGACCCGGGGTCCGAGCAGATAGCGCCGGAGGAACACCGCGACATCCGAGATCTCGCGTCTGCCGATCCGATGGCCCATGCCGGGATAGGTCCTCGCCGTGAGGCGGGTGTGCTCATCGAGCCAGGCGGACGTCGAAGCCACGGCGTCGGCATTGATGACCGGGTCCTCGACGTCCCGCCCCCAGAAGAACGCCGGGGGCTCGGGGAGATTCTCCGTGAGGGCGAGCAGCTCGTTCTCGAGCACATACCCCGAGAGGCCTACGACGGCGGCGAATGCGTGCGGCGTGAGCCGGACGAGGGTGCTCGCGAGGGCCATGCCCTGGGAGAAGCCGAGGAGAGCGACGCTCGGGTGGTTCGCCCGAACGGTGGCGACCCAGGCTTGGACCGCCGTCGTCGTCGCCACCACCTCGGCGAAGTCGGAGGCGAGGAAGAAGTCCAGGAGGAACCACCCATGGTCGCCGCCCACGTCGAGCGGGCCGCGGGGAGCGGCCAGGGTGAATTCGGAAGGCAGGCCTCCGGCCGCCGCGAGGATGCGCTCGGGTGAGCTGCCGTAGCCGTGCAGGAGGACGATCAGGGGCTTTCCGCGGCGCTCGTCCTCAGGATCGGACCACACCACATCCAGCGGTCTCGGCATGGCGCCGAGTCTAACCGGGGTTTACGGGAAGCCTGACTGGGTAGTAGCGAGGGTGCAGCGAGTGCACGTCCGCACCCGTACAAGAAGAGGAGTGAATCATGCGAATTGGTTCATCGATCGTTCTCATCGCTCTTGGCGCCATCCTGACGTTCGCCGTGCAGCCCGGAGTCATCCCCTACGTCAACCAGACCGTGATCGGCTACATCCTCATGGCAGTTGGCGCGGTGGGGCTCATCGTGTCCCTGATCATGGCGTCGAGCCACAGGACCGTAGTGCGGCATCGCGGCGCGGGTGTCGACGACGTCGATGTCTGATCTGGACGCGTGATGTCCCCCGAGGTGTGACTTCCCCAGCGAGAGAACCCAACGTGGAGCCCGGCTTTTGCCGGGCTCCATGTGCGTTGCGAGCGGTCCAATCTTTGTTTATGTGGGA
>NZ_JBQCGQ010000249.1:0-12810 GCF_051955515.1 Sinomonas sp. | reverse complement strand
GAGCTCCTTGTCGAGGCGGTCCTTGACCTGGCGCGCGGTAACCTTCGCGCCCTTGACGCGGCCGGCCAGCGGGGACGTGTTGATGCCGATCGTCATCGAGATGGCCGGATCGTCAACCTTGATGAGCGGGAGCGGCCGCGGGTCGTCGACGTCGGTGAGCGTCTCGCCGATGGTGATGTCCTCGATGCCGGCCACGGCGACGATCTCGCCGGGGCCCGCGGACTCGGCGGGAACCCGCTCGAGCGCCTTCGTGGCGAGCAGTTCGGTGATCTTGACCTGCTTGGTGGTCCCGTCGTGACGCGCCCAGGCGACCTGCTGGCCCTTGCGCAGGGTGCCGTTGTAGATGCGCAGGAGCGCGAGACGGCCGAGGAACGGCGAGGCGTCGAGGTTCGTCACGTGCGCCTGGAGGACGCCCTCGGGGTCATAGGTGGGCGCGGGGATGTGCTTCACGATGGTCTCGAACAGCGGCTCGAGGTTGTCGTTCGCGGGCACGGCGCCGTCGGCGGGCTGCTCGAGGGAAGCCGCACCGACCTTCGCGGCCGCGTAGACGACCGGGACGTCCAGGACCTTGTCCAGGTCGAGGTCCGGGACCTCGTCCGCAAGGTCGGAGGCGAGGCCGAGCAGGAGGTCCATCGTCTCGTGTACGACCTCCTCGATTCTGGCGTCGGGGCGGTCGGTCTTGTTGACCACGAGGATGACCGGCTTGTGCGCGGCGAGCGCCTTGCGCAGGACGAAGCGGGTCTGCGGGAGCGGGCCCTCGGACGCGTCGACGAGCAGCACCACGCCGTCGACCATCGAGAGACCGCGCTCTACCTCGCCACCAAAGTCGGCGTGGCCTGGGGTGTCGATGACGTTGATGAGGATGCCCTCGGGCTCGCCCACCTCGGCTGCGGCAGGGCCTGCGTAGTGCACAGTCGTGTTCTTCGCAAGGATCGTGATGCCCTTCTCGCGCTCGAGGTCGCCGGAGTCCATCACGCGGTCCTCGATCTCGCCATGAGCGGCGAACGAGTTGGTCTGCTTGAGCATCGCGTCGACGAGCGTCGTCTTGCCATGGTCGACGTGCGCCACGATGGCGACATTGCGGAGGTCGGTGCGGGAGACGGTGGACACGGTTTCAGACATACGGTTTGGGCTCGATTCGATGGGTCGTGATGGTCCGCGGCTCGGCCTCGGCGCGGCGCGCTGGCGGCACAACGGAACAGACCCTCGGAAGGGCCAGCATTTCTATTTTACGATGGATGCGTCAGTGTTGTTTCGCGCGGAGGGCCGGATGGACCACGGCAGCCCACACGGCCTACGTTTGGCGCGGGCCGCCGTCGTCATGCTCGCTGCCCTGACGGTGGCGGGCTGCGCCGATCCGGGGGACCCGATCCCCGGCTCTGAGCCCACTCCGAGCGGCCTTCCTACAGCCAGTGCCATCAGGCCGTACAGCCCGCACGCGCCCTTCGGCTACAGCAGCGTCTCCCCAACCCATCTCCCGCTCGGGGCCCGCTACCTGAATCCGGCAAGCGGCCGCCAAGAGGTGGTGATGGGAAGCCTGGCGAAGACGGCCGTGCTCATTGGCGATTCGCAGGCGCAGCCCACGGACAGCTGGGTGCGCAAGGGCCTCGAGCAGGCGGGCTACACGGTGTACGTCGCGGGCTGGGGCGGCACCGGCTTCTCGGTCGGAACGGCGAAGGTCCACGACTACGGGGACGCGCTCCGGCTCGGCGACTGGCTCCTTCCCTACGGCGATCCGGCTCTCGTGGTGGTGCAGGGCGGAGGCAATGATGCATCGCGCAACTCGCCCGACGGGGCGATCGTCGACGGCGCGAAGACCGTGGTGTCGGAGCTCAAGGAGAGCTACCCGGCGTCGAAATTCCTCGTGGTGGGCACGCTCGCCAAATCAGCGGCCGACGGCGGAGGTCGCCGCACGCAGGTCGACGCTCTCCTGGGGAGGACGGCGGCTTCGATGGGCCTGCCGTTCATCGGATGCGGCGACTGGATCTCCCGCTTCGGGCTCGCCAAGGATCTCGCGGACGGCGTGCACCTCACGCCTGCCGGCCGTGCGCGGCTGGCCCCGTTCTTCGCGCAGAGCCTCAAAGACCAGGGATTCGCGCTGGGCTGACCGCCTGCCGCGCCCGGCCCTCCTCTGGCGAAGGTACCGGGCGACGGCGCAAGCAGGCTCAGTCGATGCCGCTCGCGAGCAGGAGTTCGCGCAGCTCCCGCCGCTCGCGCTGCTTCTCGGGATCCGGGAGCGGGACGGCCGCGAGGAGCCGCTGCGTGTAGGCCTCCTGCGGGTTCCGCAGGATCTGGTCGCGCGAGCCCTGCTCCACGATCCTGCCGCGCTGCATGACGCAGATGTGGTCGGCGAGGACGTCGATCACGGCGAGGTCGTGGGTGACGAAGAGGCACGCGAATCCGAGCTCCTTCTGGAGCGCCTGGAAGAGCTCGAGGACCTTCGCCTGGACAGAGACGTCGAGGGCCGAGGTCGGCTCGTCCGCGACCATGAGCTTGGGCTTGAGCGAGAGCGCCCGGGCGATGCCGACGCGCTGCTTCTGGCCGCCCGAGAGCTCGTGCGGGTACCGGTTGCGGTACGACCTCGGGAGCTCGACCTGATCGAGGAGCGTTTCGACCCGCTTCTGCAGGTCTGCCCCCTTCGCGACCCCCGCGAGGAACATGGGCTCGCCGATCGACTCGCCGATCGGGAGGCGCGGGTTGAGGGATGACGACGGATCCTGGAACACCATGCCGACGGACCGGCGGATCTCGTGGAGCTCCTTGGAGTTCTTCTTGAGGCCGGAGATCTCCTGACCCACCACCTTGAGCGAGCCCTCCGCCACGGGAAGGAGCCCGACGGCGGCTCTGCCGATGGTCGTCTTGCCCGATCCCGACTCTCCGACGAGACCCACGACCTGGCCCGGATAGACCTTCAGATGAGCGCCCTCCACGGCGCGGAAGGCAGGAACGCGGCCCTGCTTGGGGTATTCGATCGCCACGTCGTTCAGTTCGAGGACCGGCGCTCCGTGGCGCTTCGCCTCGGCGTCGGCGACCTCCTCGAGGGCGGCGAGATTCTCCTTCTCACGCTTGGCGAGCTCCTCCGCGTCGACTGCCTCGAGCTCGGTGCCTGTCGCCGCGGCGAGCGCCGCCGTGATGTCCACCTCGGCTTCCTCCTCGGACCCCTGGCCGAGGTGCGGCACCGCAGCTAGCAGCGCCTGCGTGTACTCGTGCTGCGGACTGTGGAAGATCTGCTCCGCCGAGCCGGCTTCGACGATGACGCCGCGGCGCATGACCGCAATGCGGTCGGCGAGGTCCGCCACCACACCCATGTCGTGCGTGATGAGGATCACGGCGCTGTGGAGCTTGTCCTTGAGGTGCCGCATGAGATCGAGGATCTCGGCCTGGACCGTGACGTCGAGCGCCGTCGTGGGTTCGTCCGCGATGAGCAGCTTGGGGTCGCAGGAGAGCGACTGCGCGATCATCGCGCGCTGGCGCTGGCCGCCCGAAAGCTGATGCGGGTAGGACTTGAAGGCCTTCTCAGGGTCCGGGAGCTCAACGAGCTCGAGCATGCGGAGCGCCCGGGTCTTCGCCTCGTCCGGCGAGATCGGATTGTGCAGGCGGATCGTCTCCACAATCTGGTTCCCGATCGTGTAGACGGGGTTGAGGGCCGTCATGGGCTCCTGGAAGATCACGGCGACGTCGTTGCCGCGCACCCGGCGGATCGCCGAGCGGTCCTTGCCCAAGAGTTCCTGGCCCGCGAGCTTGACGCTGCCCGACACCCGGCTGTTCGTCGGCAGGAGGCCCAGAAGGGCCATCGAGCTGGCCGACTTGCCCGAGCCGGATTCGCCCACGATCGCGAGCACCTCGCCCGCGCGCACCTCGTAGTTGAGGTCGATGGCTGCCGGAACCCATTCCTTCTCGACGCCGAAGTCCACGCTCAGGTCCCTGACCTCGAGGACCATCTGACCCTTGACCAGGTCGCCCGCGACCGTCGTCCCCTTCTCGGAGCGGCGACGAGGCCTGCCTGCCATGCCGAGGTTCTCAGTCATCCTCTGCTCTTCCTTCCATCATCGTCCGAAGCCGCTTCGCGGCCCGCTCGGACGCCGTCTGCGAATATCCCGGGCCTTCCGGCATCATGAGGGCATGAATGCCCTGCAGCACGCCGGTTCCCTCGATGTCTTCAAAGCCCGCAGCAACAAGGCGTTGGCGATCCTCCTGTGGGTGCTCGCGGCCCTCGGGCTGGTCATCACGGTCGTGCAGACCGGGATCGGTGGGCTGCGCTTCGCCGCCCCCCTGGTGCTCATGGCGTTCGTTGGCTGGGCACTCTTCTGGCGACCCGCCGTCGTCGTCAGCGATGCCGGCGTCGAACTCGTCAACCCAGTCCGACGCATCGGCGTGCCGTGGGAAGCGCTCGCCTTCGTGGACACGAAATACGCGCTGACCCTCGGCACCGGCGTGGGCCGTTACAGCGCCTGGGCCGCCCCGGCGCCCGGCGTATGGGGCGCGCGCAACGCGCGGCCCGAGCATGTCTCCGGCCTTCCCGCGACGAGCTACGGCCCCGCCCAGTCCGTGCGCCCCGGTGACCTGCGGAACACTGTCTCCGGTCAGGCGGCGTTCCTTGTCCGCCGGCGCTGGACCGAGAGAGTCGAGCGTGGAGCCGTCGAGGGCGGCCAGACGGCCGAGACGCCCGTGCTCCGAAGCACAGCGTGGGGCATTGTGGGTGCGACGGCGGTGCTCGCCGTGGCGTCCGTCATCACCTTGATCGCGTAAGCGCCCGCGGCTCTGGCCGCGAGCGGGCGCGAAGTCCATCTCAGGGGTTCCCGCGCTCGGCCCGGTCGGCCCCGCCGTGCGCTTCGGGATCGGGGACGACGCCGATGGCCGGGATGATGGTGCCGTCCACCTCGAGCTTGGCTTCCCCTCCCGGCGCCGCCGCGGGAACCGCCTTCCGATTGCGCCAATCCTTCGCCTTCTTGGCGTTGAACTTCTTCTGGCGCGGGTCGAAGGCGTCGCGCAGGCCGTCGCCGATGAAGTTGATGCTGAGGCAGATCAGCACGATGAAGAGGCCCGGCCACCAGAACAGCCACGGGCGCGTGGAGAACGCCTCCTGGTTCTGCGAGATGAGAAGGCCGAGGGACGTGTCAGGTGCCTTAACGCCGACGCCAAGGTAGCTGAGTGCGGTCTCAAGCAGGATCGCCGAGGACATGATGAGCGTCCCGTTGACGATCACGACGCCGACCGCGTTCGGCAGGATGTGCTTGAAGATGATGCGGAAGTTCGAGGCCCCGGAGATCCGTGCCGCGTCGACAAACTCTCGCTCTCGAAGGGACAGGAACTCGCCGCGGACCAGGCGGGCGAGCGACACCCAGAGCACGAGGCCCAAGAAGATGCCCAGGACCACCACGCCGTTGCTTGCCGCGAACTGCGCGAACCACGTGCCCGCGTCGCGCCGACCGGCGGTCTGGGACATGACAGCCGCGAGGAGCAGCACGGGAATGATGATGATGATGTCCGTCAGGCGCATGAGGATCGTCTCGACCCAGCCCCGGAAGTAGCCGGCAAGAGCGCCGACCACCACGCCGATCACGCCCGCGACGAGCCCGATGATGATCATGACCACAATGGACTGCTGCGCACCGCGCATGGTCATGGCGAACAGGTCGCGGCCGATCCGGTCCTGCCCGAACGGGTGATCGCCGAAGCTGAACGGCGCGAAGGTCCACGTGGGCACGCCCTCGTTCACCAGCGGGGTCACCTGGTCGTGCTGGTACTTCCACCAGCCGGGGAACGGTCCCCAGCCTTCCGAGGAGAAGGCGAGGATGAAGATGATCGCGAAGACGATGAGGCCCGCGAGAGCACCGGAGTGCCCGAAGAACCGCTTGCGGACGATCTGCCCGAGGCTGAGGCCCTTGGTCTCGAGCACGGGCTCGACGCCGGCCACTGGCTCCGCGGACTGCGTCGCGCCGGCCTGGATGCCGGTTGCGACGTCTTCCTGCTGAGACTGCTGGCTCATGTCACTTCACCCTTACGCGCGGATCGAGTGCGGAGTAGATGAGGTCCGCAACGAGATTGAAGAAGAGGGCCGTGATCGCGACGCACACGAAGACGCCCATTACGGGATTCGGGTCTACGTGGGAGATGCCGTCGAGGAACATGAAGCCCATGCCGCGGACCGAGAAGACCGTCTCGGTGATGACGGCACCGCCAATCAGAGCCCCGATGTCCAGGGCCACGATCGTGGCGATCGGGATGAGCGCGTTGCGGAACGCGTGGCGCATGACGACGGACCGTTCGCTCACGCCCTTGGCCCGGGCCGTGCGGATGTAGTCCATGTTCATGACCTCGAGCATCGATGAGCGCGTGTAGCGGGTGTAGCTCGCGAGGGAGATGAGCACGAGGGCGACCGTGGGCAGAATCAGGTGCGTGAACGCGTCGATCCCGGACAGCCAGAAGTCGCCCTGGAGATTCGGCGTGGCGGCGCCGATGGTGGCGATCGGCCGGCCGCGGATCTTCCCGTTGTCGAAGTAGGCGGGCCACGACTGCATAAAGCGGTCGAGCAGGATCATGGCGGCCACGATGAAGGCCGTGATTCCGCCGACCCTCATTCCCTGACCACGGTCGTAGCCTCCCCAGAAATATCCGACGGCGACACCCACAGCAATGGTGACTACCGCGAGGATCACGATCATGAGCGGGGTCGCGAGATCCAGGAGGGGCTGGATCGGGAAATAGACGACCGCTCCGATGACGACGGTGGTGAGTCCGGCGTAGAGGGCTCTCCGGTTCTGCAGCCCTGCGGCGAGCACCGTGATCCCGAACGCGAGGCCGACGCCGGCGATGAGGATGACCCCGAGACCGAGGCCCGGGTAGCGGAACCACTGGGTGAGGCTCGCGACGACGAGCACGAGCGTGACGAACGCGAAGGCGATGGCACCGACGATGGCCTTCCGCCGCAGCGCTCCCCCGGCCACGACTCCGGCAATGAGGCCCACGATGATGCCGAGCCCGAGAGCCACAGGGAATGGGATGTCCGGGTGGGCCAGGAAGTTGTTGAATCCGATCGCGCCGTACTCCTTGAGCAGGACGGCGATCCAGAAGATCGGCAGCGAGAAGAAGAGGAACGCCATGAACGTCACGCCGTAGTCGAGAGCGCTGTACTGGCGGAGCGCGGTGATGATGCCGAGGGAGACGCCGACGAGGATCGCGAGGATGGTCGCCCCGGTCACGAGGGTGAGCGTCTGGACGAGTGCTTGTCCCAGGGCCTGAGTCACCGGCTGGCCCGCGAGTGTCTTGCCGAGGTCGCACTGGCCCACGAGGCACCCGGCGGCTCCGCCGAGCCACTTGAAATATCGGATGGGGGCCGGGGTGTTCAGGTCGAGAAGCTGGGTGCGCGCCTGCATCAGCGCGGCGGCGTTGGGGAGATTGCTGGCGCGGAACTCTTCGAGCGGATCCCCGGACAGCGCAGTGAGGTTATACACCAAGAAGGATGCGCCGAGGAGGATCAATGCTGCGGTGATGAGGCGCCGGACGACGTAAGTCACCATGTTTCGTTGTACCTCTGATGGTCGGCCGCCGGATAGGGGTGGGGGCGGCTCGTGAAGGGCCGTGCTCGTTGCCCGCTGTTGGCGGGGCTTCTACGGCGAATGGCTGGTATCGCCGGTGGCGCTGCGAAGCGCCGGGACCATGGAGCTCGGTCCCGGCGCTTCGTCAGCATCAGAACTCTGTTGGGACTGCTTTTCCGTGTGCTACTTCGCAGCCCATTCCCAGAAGTTCCACCACACGCCGCTGTTGTTCGGCATGTACTTCACCCCAGTCACGCGGTCGCTGTAAGCGTCCACGCCGACCGACTGGAACAGCGGCAGGCCGTAGGACGACGCCCAGATCTTCTGGTCGATCTGCTTCTCGAGATCAACCTGCTTGCTCTGGTCCGTGGTCTGGATGAGCTGGTCCATCAGCTGATCTGCCGAGGGGTCGGAGAACTTGTTGAAGTTCGAGCCGTTGCCCGTCTTGAAGATCTGCGGAACGCCCTGGACGCCGACGCCCGGGTTGATCCAGCCGAAGATCGTCGCGTCATAGCCGCCCTTGCCAAGGGCCTTGCCCCAGTCAGACTTGCCGAGGCCGCCATCGACGATCTTGAAGCCCGCCTTGGTCGCGTTGGCCGCGATGAGGGTGTAGGCGTCAACTCGGTTCGGGTTGTCCTTGTTGTACATAATCCGGATCTCCGGAGTCTTGCCGTTCAGGAGCTGCTTCGCCTTGTCGATGTTCACCTGGTCGTAGGCCGACGAGCCGTTGTTCTTGACCGAGTCGGCGTACGGCGCCTGATCCGGAACGAAGATCTGCGAATCGAGAGGCTTCGCGTTCGGGTCCATCTGCTTGATGATTTTGTCCACGATGTCCTGGCGCGGAACCGTGAGCATGAATGCCGTGCGGACGTCCTTGTCGGCGAACACACCGTAGAAGTTCAGGTCGATGTGGTCGTACGCGAGCTGGTGGCCCTGGTCCACCGTCACGCCCGGGATCGCCTTGAGCTGCTGGATGGTGTCAGACGAGGCCTGCGGGGCGATGATGTCCGCCTCGCCGTTCTTGAGCGCCTGGATCTGTGCCGGGCTCGAACCGATGTACCGGACCACGATCTGGTCGAGGTTCGGCGTGGGGCCCCACGTGAAGTCCTTGTTCCGGACGAGGGTCATCGACTGGTCGGCGACCATGTCCTTGACCACGTACGGGCCGTTCGAGAGGAACAGGCTCGTGTCAGTCGGCAGGGTCTTCGTGTCGAAGCCCGTGTTGTAGAAGTCGGCCGCCTTCTTCAGCGTCTCGTTGGCCGGCTGGGGGTTCGAAGGATCGCCCTTCTTCATCCCCTTCATGAGGTCGAAGAGCGCCTTGGCGTCAGCCAGTCCGGCCTTCTTGGCCACAACGTGGGCCGGGATGTCGATCGTGCCGTTGTTGCTGCCGATCGCGGTCTCCCAGTCGGCGTACGGCTTGGTGTATGTCAGGGTGAACGTCTTGCCGTCAGAGGAGACGTCTGGGAACTGCGTGTTGTTCAGACCCGTGGGGTCGCCGGCGGTCGAGAAATAGGCCGTGCCGGTCTTCGCCTTGGAGTCCTGGTCGTCGAAGTACGACGAGCTGGCTGCCCACGTGAGCGCGATGTCGTACGCCGTCACCGGGGTGCCGTCGGACCACTTCACGCCATCATTGATGGTGTACTTGACGGTCAGCGGGTTGTCCGAGGTCTTCTCGTAGTGGCCGAACTTCTCGTTGTGGACCACCTTCAGCTGGTTGTCGACGTAGTAGAAGCCCCAGTGCGTCGCAAGGCTGATCTTCGAGTTGATGTCCGTGTTGCCGTCTGCCGTGTTCGAGTTGAACGTGTTGAACGCGTTCACCTCGACCACAGTGGCGCTGCCGCCCTGCTTGGTTGCTGCGGCGCTCGACGATGACGACGAGGACCCACCGCCTTGGGTTGCGCAGGCGCTCAGGGCAAGTACAGCCGCAGCTGCAACCCCTACCACCTTCGAAATACGCCCGAAACGCATTCCGCCTCCTCTTTCCGTGAATGTCAGTGCCGGTCCCATCCGGCGGCGGCCCGACCCCAAGACACAGGGACGTGGCGCGCCTCACATGGCACACAGCCTATGCACAGGTGAGGTGCGGTGGCTACGAAAGCGACGTTTCAGATTCAGGTTGTTACCGAGCTGCAACATATCTTTCAGATTCATCTCAGAAAGGGTCGAGCGATTGGGAAATCCAAATCGCTCGTGCCGCATGATTGCTGGGAGTACTCCCCGGTAGGCAGACGCAGGCCAATCGCGCTGAAGAATCAGTCCGATGGGGAGTCAGAGGAGAGGCGCGGACCCGCATGGCCTCCCACGCACTGCCACTCCCCGTCGGTCCGCACCCAGACCTGGGTCATCGGCATGCGGAAGGACTCGACGTCGTCGCCCCGAAGGATCTCGTCCGTCACGACGGTTCGGAGGATGGCCACGTCGCCGAACAGCTCGACCTCGGGGTCGCCGAGGTCCTGGTGGTGCCATTGCACATGCCCAGAGGTGTTCCGAGTGATGTAGGCATCCCGGTCGAACTGCTCCCCCATGTGGGAGGTCCAACGGAAGGCGGGGTGAAGGAGCCGGGCGAGTGCGGCGCCGTCGCCGGCAGCCAAGGCCTCCGCGCGAGCCCCTGCTGCGGCGAGCACCTCCGACCGCGCGTCCATCTTGCGCTGCACTCCTGTCACACGTTCAAATCTTCAGCTGGCCGCATCGACAGGCTACCGGCCTCGAGACGGTCGCCGTCCACACGAGGCGGGACGCCGCCGTCGTGCTAGGGCTGCACCATGCGCTGGTCTGTGTTGGTGTAGCTGATCGAGTCGGCCGTCGCCCCGACGAGACCCATCGTGACCCTAAGGAGGCCGGGCGCGACATCGTCAAGAGGTGGGGGCGTATCCGTGCCGAGCGCCAGGCTGCGCCCGTCGGAGGTCGTGCCGGTGACCGACCCCAGGTAGACGCTGACGTGCCCGCTGAGCACCATCCTGTCCGCCGACGTGACGAGGCCGGGGCCGTTGGCGTGCCGCACGGTGAGGGTGAAACCGTTGATGGAGATCGACTCGGCGGTGATCTTCAACGCGCGCTGGCCGCTGCCGTCGGCGGTCGGCACGGTGACGATGCTGACCGAGCTGAGGCCCGTGAAGGACAGGCTCTGGGAGCCCATCGAGGCCGGCGTCTTGGTGAAGGTCGTCGTCCCGCTGTCCCGGGGCGCCGCCACCGGGGCGCTGGACGTAGGATCGGGGGTCGCGGTGGGGGCCGGGCTCGTCGTCGATCCCGGGCCCGGGACCTCCGGCGCGGCGGGGCTGGACCCCAAGCCCGGCAGCAGGGTGCCCGGAAGCGGCCCGGGAACGCCCTGTCCCGGCGCCGAGGGGCTCGGCGTCGAGGTGGTGCACGAGACCAGGAGAGGCACGCACAGCGCAGTTGGGGCGCCCTGAGGGGCCCGCGCGGCTCCGAGGGTGAAGGGCAGCGCGAGGACCGAGCCGGTCAGGACGGCCGCCACGGCGCGGGTGCGGCGTAAGTTCACTCCGCCCTCCTTCCCCGCTCCGCACCCTGGGAGCCCATCCACGCCACGACCAGGACGCCGCCTGCTCCGGAGAGGAGCATGCCGATGATGAAGCCACCCATGTTCACGCCGACGAGGGAGTAGATGGCGACCACGAGCGTGAGAATTCCGTAGAACACGTGGTGCGCCGGCATGGCGACCGACAGGACCCCCAGCAGCACCAGCGCGATCGGGATGACGGTGGCCTGGAGCCCTTCGATCCCGAGCTGGATGTGGAGGTGGCCGAGATCGAGCTGCCCGGAGAAGAACATCTCCGCCCCGCCGAGGGCGGCCAGCAGGCCGCCGACGAACGGCCGCCCGCGGCGCCAGTCGCGGAACCCGGCGGCCCGGCTGGAGGCCGCGGCGCTCCGGGACTGCACGCGCGCGCCGTCTTCAGTGGTGGTCGACGTACGGCTGCTCAGAAGCATCCTTTGGACCCGTCCGTCAGCTGCATGGTCATCCCGGTCAAGGTGAACACCGATGCCTGCGTGCTCCAGGCCGTCTGCTGCAGGTTCGTGATGGAGATGCTGCCCGAGTCCTGCGCGAAGTCGCCGGCGGAGCCCTTCGCCGCGGTGTTGACCGTCGAGGCGTCCACGCCAATGCGGATGTTGCCAAAGGCCGCATCGCCCTTCAGCCCCGTCATCCCGATCTGCAGGTCGGAGGCCGAGGCGGGGTTGCCGCCGCCTCCGGCCTTGATGAGCACGCCCACCTTGCCCAGCGGAGTATCCGTGACCACGGCCTGGCACAGGTCGGAGAGCGTGGCGCTCTTGATATTGGCGATCGCCACGGGGTGCTCCTTGCCTTCGGTGTCCTTGGCGACGCCGGCGTACTGGGAGAACCCGGTTCCGTCGAGCTTGGAGGCGCCGATCTGGAACTGGCTGCCGGATACGGCGAAGGAGACTGGCACTGCTCCCTCGGCGACGCCGCCCATCAGGAGTGAGGCGACGAGGGCCGAGGGCACGGCAACGAGGATGATGCGGCCTGCGTGGGATGCGCGCATCCTGCGAACGCGCTGCGAGACGGGGAACTTCATTGATCCTCCTGAACAGAGCCCGCCCCGAGCGGCGGGAACTCGGTCGAAGATATCGAGCCTGTTGACTGATAGTCAATAGTCTTCGAGTGCGGCATCCCGCCGATCAGTAGACTTTCTGCTGTGTCCGAACCGCAGCGCGCCCGCCTCAGCCCTCAGGACCGGAGGGCGCAGCTCATAGCGGTCGGAGTGAACTTCCTGACGGACCACACGCTTGACGAGCTGACCATGGACGAGCTCGCCCGCCGGGCAGGGGTCTCGCGCCCGCTGGTGTTCCACTACTTCGAGACCCGGCAGGGCATGCACCGGGCAGTGGTCACGACCGCCCGGGACAGCCTGCTCGTCGCCAGCGATCCCCGTCAGGATCTCGCGCCGCGCGAGCGTATCCGGGACACGCTGCTGAGGATCGCCGTGTTCGTGCAGGAGCACCGAGGGACGTTCTACTCGTTGGTCAGGGGCACCGCCAGCGGCGACCCGGTGGTGCGGAGGATCGTGGACGAGTCACGGGAGCTGAACGCCGAGCGCCTCTGCGATTCCTTCATCGAGCTTGGTCTGGCGGACACCACGCTGCTGCGCATCGCCCTGCGGTCCTGGGTAGCGTTCGCCGAGGAGACGCTGATCAGCCTGGCGATCGAGCGGGAGACGAGTGCCGACGACGTCGTGCGGTTTCTAGAGGCGTCCCTGCACGGCATGGTCAATTCCGTCTGCGATCAGCGGCTCTGAGGCCC